>NZ_PSTO01000003.1:0-169369 GCF_002930975.1 Rathayibacter sp. AY1A3
GCGCGGTCGTGGGCATCGGGGACGGAGCAACGGTGGGCGCCGCAGTCGGCCCGGCGGTCGGTGCCGTGGTGGGAGTCGCCGTGGGCGCGCTGGTCGGCGCACCCCCCGCCTCCGCCAATCGGTTCTACGACGCGTGCACGACGGACGGCAGGTTCACTGTGCCTGCGAACGTCCACACCGCCGACGTCACCGCCCGGGGCAACCGAGGAGCCGACGGTCAGGACTTCGACAGCGTGGGGAACACCGGGGGCACCGGCGGCGCCGGCGCGGCTTTCACGCTCTACGACGTGAAGGTGACGCCCGGTCAGACGATCTACTGGGGAAGCCTCCGGAGCGGGGGCTTCGAGGGGGGTGGGGACGCCAAGTGGGTGTCCTTCAGCGAACCCGACGAGAACTGCGACCCCGTCGGCGGCGATGTCATCGCCGTCGCCGCGGGCGGAGGAAGCGGATCGAACGCGACCATCCTGTACGACGGCTCCGACGGCGGTGCCGCCGGCCGGCCGGGCGAAGCGGGCCACGGCACCGGCGGCTTCCCCGGGGGCGGCGGCGGCGGCGCGACGATCGACACCCCGGGGACCGGCGGCAGCGGTGGCGACACCGCCTACCTCGGCGGCTTCCTCGATGCCGTCCCGACGTTCGGCTCGGAGGCGAGCGGCGGGACCGGGCACATGTTCTGGGACGGCCTGGGCGCCGACCCTCACGGCTTCGGCGGAGCAGGCGCGCGGGCCTCGGGCGACGTCTACGCCAGCGGCGGACAGGGCGGCGCCGGATCGGCGGGCGGCGGCGGAGGCGGAGCGGGCGGCGGCGAGTTCATCTACACGAACCTGGGAGCAGCCGGCGGCGGAGGCGGAGGCGGAGGGAGCTGGCCGATCGCCGATCCCGGGCTCAGCCCCTACAAGGTCGGCGACGCACTGGTCGCCTGGCTCCCCGACGCCACCATGACGGTGAGCGCGTCGACGACCGCGATCGACGTCCCCACGACCCTCACCGCCACTCTCTCGAAGAACTCGTACCGGGACGTCGACACCGGCTACACGAGGAAGCCGGACCAGATCGGCGGAGGATCGATCTCGTTCACCGAGTTCACCGGCCAGACGCAGCGACCGCTCGGCACCGTCGCGCTGACCGGTGCGGAGACGTCCGAGACCGTGAGCATCGAGGTCCCGGAGGGATTCGCGCGCGGGAGCCACGAGATCCGCGCGCTCTACACCGGATTCAACGGGTACAACCGGGATCCCGTCGTCTACGCACGGACACCGATCACGCGCTCGACCTTCACCCTCACCGCGCAGACCGGGCAGACGATCGCGTTCCCGGAGCTGACCGGCCTCGACACCGACGGTCGGGACCTCGTCCTGCAGGCCACCGCGTCCTCGGGTCTGCCGGTGACCTACGTCAGCACCACTCCTGACGTGTGCACGGTGACCGCGGGACGCGCGGTCGGCCGGGTCGGCGGGCTCTGCTCCATCACCGCCTCCCAGGCCGGGGGCACGGGCTGGACCGCGGCTCCGGACGTCGTCCGCACCAGGACTCTCTCGCCCAGGTCCCAGTCGGTCGCGTTCGCTCTGGCGGGCTACGCGTACTCGACCGGCTCCTACTCGGTGACCGCGACGTCCACCTCGGGTCTCCCGGTGGACTTCACGACCACGACGCCGGAGGTCTGCCGGCTCGACGGCACTCCGTTCCTCTTCGAGGGACTGAGCCGGTCCGTGTTCGCGGGCGTCGCCGCGGGGACCTGCGTCGTCCGCGCCGGCCAGCCCGGCGACCAGCGCTACGCGGCGGCCCCGGCGGTCGAGACGAGCTTCACGGTGGTCGCGAAGCCGGTGGAGGAGGTGGTGCGGAAGGCGCAGAGCATCGACTTCCGCCTCCCCACGAGCGCTCTCACGACGGATGAGGACGCCGACCTCCGCGCCAGTGCCGGCAGCGGTCTGCCGGTCACGGTCACGAGCACGACCCCGGAGGTCTGCTCGATCATCGGCGGCACCTCCGTGCGCAACCTCCGCCCGGGCACCTGCACCATCCACTTCGACCAGGAGGGCTCGGAGCTCTACCTCCCCGCGCCGCAGCGCACCGGATCGTTCACCGTCGACCGCCTCCCGCAGAGCATCGTCTACGACTACCCGCACGGCATCGACACCGCGCGCTCCGCCACCTTCTCCCCCGTCGCGACAGCCACGTCGGGGCTCCCCACGACCTACGGCGCGACCGGCGGCTGCACCATCGCCGACGGCGTGGTGACCTTCACCGAGGTCGGCGAGGAGTGCGTCGTCACCGCCGACCAGCTCGGGAACGCGGACTACGCGCCCGCTCTGCAGCGGTCGTCCACCTTCACGGTGCGGAAGGGACCCCAGACGATCACCCTCGCCTCGACCCCTCCCACGACCGGAGCCGTCGGCGACACCGTCACCCTCACGATGACCACGAGCTCGGGCCTGCCCGCCTTCGCCGTCGCGTACGACGCCTGCCGCACGACCCGGGTCGATCCGGGCTCCGTCGACATCCTCCTCACCGCTGTCGGCACCTGCTCGTACTACGCGTTCCAGCAGGGCGACTCCACCTATCAGCAGGCTCCGAACGTCGCCGGCACCGTTCAGGTGACCCTTCCGGCCCAGACGATCGCCTTCACCTCCACTCCCCCCTCCCCCGCCGTCCCGGGCGGCACCTACACGCCCGCCGCGACGGGCGGCGCGTCCGAGCAGCCGGTCGTGCTCGCCGCCTCGGGCGCCTGCACCCTGACGGACGGCGTCGTCACCTTCGGAGGCGCCGGCACCTGCACCGTCACGGCCGATCAGGCCGGGGACTCCGGTCATCTCGCCGCTCCGCAGGTCTCGCAGACCATCGCGGTGGGCCTGGCCGCCGGGTCCGTCTCGTTCGGCGGCGAGGCTCCGGGCGACGCGGTCGTCGGCGGATCGTCCACGCCGGTGATCGTCCGAGGCCCCTCCTCCGCGGATCCCCGCCTCACCGCCTCGGGGGCCTGCTCGGTCTCCGGGGGCTCGGTCTCCTACGACCACGCCGGCACCTGCACCCTGACCCTCGAGCAGGCCGGCGACGCTGCGCACGCCGCTGCTCGCGCCGACCGCGCCTTCACGATCGGCAGGGCTGCGCAGACGGTCGCCTTCACCTCCACCGCTCCCGCGGCGGTCGTCGGAGGAACGTGGACTCCGACCGTCACCGGCGGCGCGTCGAGCGCCCCGATCGTCCTCGGGACCGCCTCCGCGGCCTGCACCGTCGCGAACGGCACCGTGACCTTCGCCGCTCCGGGAGACTGCGTGCTCACCCTGGATCAGGCCGGCGACGCCGACCGGAACGCCGCCCCGCAGGCGACCCGCACCCTCGTGGTGACCGCCGCGTCGATCCAGAAGAAGCCGCAGACCGTCGCGTTCACCGCGAACACCTCGGCGACCCCCGCCACCGGAGTCGCCTACTCCCTCGCCGCGCGAGCCTCCTCCGGACTCGCGGTGACCTACACCGCCACGGGCCCGTGCACCGTCACCTCGGCGGGCACCGTCACCCTCACCGGGACCAGCGCCTGCACCGTCACCGCCGCTCAGGCCGGTGACCGCGCCTGGGCCGCCGCGGCCGCCACCCGCATCGTCAAGGTCGTCCCGGGCAGCCGCGCCGACCTCAAGGTCGCCCTCACCCCCACCGCCACGAGGATCACCGGGAAGACCCTCACCGCGACCGCCACCGTCACCAATGTCGGCACCCGCGACACCGGATCCACCGTCATCCAGATGATCGTCCCCACCAGCGTCACCGACACCGGAGGCGCCACCCGCACCCCCGGCAGGATCGCCGGGACGACCGTCCTCACCTGGAAGATCCCCACCCTCGGAGCCGGGCAGAGCACCACCCGGACCGTCGTCCTCACCCCCCGGGCGGGCACGTCGACGATCACCGCCAAGAGCTCCACCGCGATCGGCGACCCCACCCCCGCGAACAACACCGTCACCAGGAGCTACAAGAAGTAGGCGCGGCCGGGGAGCGGCCCGTGACGGGAGCGGAGGCGCTCCGGACGAGTGGCCGTCCGTCGTCTCGCGACGCCGATCGGGCGGGGCCCGACAGCCCTGACCCCCCGATCCCGCCGCTGGCCCTCTCCCGCGCCTGTCCGGGGGTGCCGGCTCGGCCCGGCGCCGATGACACGCGGCGCGGTTCTGCCAGGATCGACACCAGCACGCTCATCGTCTCGATCCGGTCCGCCGGGTCCCTCCTCGACAAGGACGGCACTGTGGGAATTCGCGAGTACGGACGTCTTCTCCGCCGGGGCTGGCTCGTCATCTCGATCTTCGTCGCCCTCGGCCTCGCGGCCGCCTCCGTGGCGACCATGGCGTCGGAGTCGGAGTACCGGGCGCAGACGACCGTGTTCGTCTCCGTCGCGACCGCCGACAACCAGTCCAGCGCCGAGGTCGGCGCGTCCTTCACCAGCGCCGAGGCCCGGGTGGCCTCCTACGTCGCGCTGGTCGACTCGAGCTCGGTGCTGCAGCCCGTCATCGACGACCTCGGACTCGACATGACCGTCGGCGACCTGGCGGGCGAGGTCACGCCGGCCGCGCTCCCCGGCACGGTCATCATGAGCATCGACGTGGTCGACGCCGACGCCCAGCAGGCCGCGCGGATCGCCGACGCGGTCGCCGAGAGCCTGCGCAGCTACGTCGCGCAGATCGAGCGCCCCGTCACGGGCGGCGCGAGCCGGGTCGACGTGAAGGTGCTCGAGGCGGCGTCCGTGCCGGGCTCGCCGCTCAGCCCCGACCTGCTCGTCTACCTCGTGCTCGGCGGAGCGACCGGCCTCATCCTCGGCGTCGGTGTCGTCGTGCTGCGCTCGCTCGGCGACTCCCGCATCCGCTCGGCGAAGGACGTCGCCGCCGGCACCACCCTGCCGGTGCTCGAGTCGATCCCCTTCGACACGGCCGTCCGCCGCTCCCCCCTCGTCGTGGACGGCCGCAGCGCCGTCGCCGAGTCGTTCCGGATGCTGCGCACGACGCTCCTCTTCGGCTCCGGCACCCACGAGCGCACCCTGCTCGTCACCTCCGCCCGCGAGGGCGACGGCAAGAGCACGGTGGCCGCGAACCTCGCCGTCTCGATCGCCCAGATCGGCCGCACCGTGGTGCTGATCGACGCCGACCTGCGCGACCCGGCGCAGTCGACGGTCTTCCGCGTCCCCACGGGCGGACCGACCCTCGCCGACCTGCTCCGCACCGGCACCCTGCCCGCCGACGGGTCACTGCCCGTCAGCGCGCAGGGCGTCACGGTGCTCACGGCCGGCGGCAGCCAGGCGAACCCGAGCGACCTGATCGGCACCCCCGCGATGGAGCGCGTGATCGCGCACCTCTCGCGCCGCTACGACCACGTGATCGTCGACTCCCCCGCGATCCTCTCGGCCACCGACGCGGTGCTGCTGGGCAAGATGGTCGCCACGACCGTCCTCGTCGCGGGCGCCGGGGTCTCGTCCTCGGCCGACCTCGTCGCCGCGGCCGACCGGCTACGGGACGTCGGGGGCGACGTCCTCGGGACCGTGGTCGCGCAGGCTCCCCGCAGCACGGTCGTCACCGCCGCGGCGACGGCGTCCGCCTGAGACCCGGGCGCGCTGCAGCCGGTGCCGGCGCCCCTCCCCGCGGGGAGTGACGACGTGGGCCCCGGTGCCGGCGCGCGGCCCGTCGAGGTGGGCGGCGTTGCGCGAGGGTGAGGGCTCGCGGACCCGGGCGGTGCCCGCGCGCACCGCCTGCTCGGCCCGCCCCGCCACGACGCCCATGCCGCAGACGATCCAGAGCGTGTACGCCACCGGACCCTCCTGGAGCGTCGGCAGCACCGTGTAGCTGACCAGCGTGCCCGCGACCACGGCCGTGGGCAGGAAGCCGTCGAGGGTCGGCGCGCGCAGCCCGCGGAGGAACAGGTACACCAGCAGCGCCGCGAACAGCAGCATCACGATGATCCCCGACTCGATCGCGAGCACGAGGAAGAAGCTCTCGACGAGGACGCTGTCGGTCGAGTACAGCTGCGCGCGCGGGCCGACCTTGCCGAGGCCGAAGCCGAACGGGTGCGCGACGAGCAGCGGGATGTTCTCGAGCAGGCTGTCGCTGTGGCCGATCAGCGACGGGTCGGCGACGTGCGAGATCACCTTGTCGATGTAGAGGTAGAGCGTGACTCCGCCGACGGCCGCGGCCGTGGTCACGGTGAGCATCGCCCACACCAGCATCGGCTTCGCGCGGAACAGCGCCCAGGCCACCAGGGTCACCGCGAGCATCGCCAGGCCGATGTAGCCGCTCCGGGACTGCGTCAGGTAGACGGCCACCAGCGGCAGGAGCGTCAGAGCGCCCTTCAGCCACAGCGGCCATCGGGGGCGGGTCCACAGCACGGCGAGCGCGATCGTGACGGCGACGGCGCTCTCGTTCGGGGCGCTGTAGGGGCTGAAGCCGCGGGGCACGATGCTGCCGGCGACGAAGAGGGAGGAGGGGAACGGCGTCCCGGGAGCCAGCGGGAACACCCCGAGGGTGAACAGCCAGTCGAGCCCCTGGTTCCAGGTGAGGATCGTCGTGATCGACGAGAGCTGCAGCGCGACGACGAACGCGGTCGCGAGGATTCCGAGGTGGCGCTTCTCGAGCACCGCGGGCACCACGATGAGCGCGAGGAACGGCAGGAAGTCGTTGCGCCAGCCGTACGCGGCCTGGATCGGGTTCTCGGTCCACACGGCCGAGACGGCGCCGAGGCCGACGATCATCAGCACCAGCACGACGATCGGCACCGGCACCCGCTTGATCCGCCCGCTGACCAGCACGAGCAGGAAGAGCCCGAGGATCGTGGCGTCCTTGATCGCGCCGAACGCGGTCGCCGAGGCGCCCGGCAGGAACGCGGAGGCGACTCCGTTCGCGGGGAGGGCGAAGACCAGCAGCAGGACGCCCAGCCACGGCAGGCCGAGCCCGTCACGGCCGAGGAGGGCGCGGAGCGTGCGGCGGGTGCGCACCGGTCCGCGGGCGACCGTGCGGGAGCCGGCCCGGGGCAGCGGCGCCGCGGTGCGGGTCATGCCGCGCCGCCCCGCATCGTGAGGCGGCGGAGGACCAGCGGCACGTCGGAGGGCCGCGGGACGATGGTCCGCGCCGGGGGCCGGATCGCGAGCACCATCACCACCAGCGCCATCAGGATCCCGCTCGCGTTGGCGATGGCGGCGGCGATCGCGCCGTTCGCCGGGCCGAAGGCGAACAGGAGCACGAGGCAGGTGATCAGCCCGGCGCCCTGCGCGACGGTGAGGCTGATGCCGCGGTTGCGCGCCGAGAGCACCTCACCGGCGCTGACGGTGACGACCACGAAGACGGAGCCGAGGATCGCGAAGAAGACCGCGGGCATCGCCTCCGCGAACTCGTCGCCGAAGAGGAACGGCACGCCCCAGGGGGTGACGACGGCGAGGAACACGGCCGAGGCCAGGCCGACCGCGAAGGCCGAGCGCAGCGCGTCGCCGGTCGCGGTGACGCGGGCGCCCCCCTCCGTCCGGCTGATGTCCGAGAAGACCGGAGCGGCGACCGCGTGCGCGAGGAACACGGGCAGCGTGCCGATCGTCACGGCGACCGAGTAGAGACCGGCCTGGTGCGAGCCGATCAGCGGCAGCATGATCACCTGGTCGAGGCGCTGGTACGCGGCGTCCGAGGCCTGCGCGCCGTAGAAGGTGACGGAGCCGCGGACGAGCGGCCGCCAGGGCGCCGGAGCGGCTCCGCGGGGTCGGTTGAGCAGCGAGCCGATCAGCGCGGTCATCACGGAGCCGGCGAAGTTCGACCAGATCACGCCCGAGACGGTGATCGAGTCGAGGAGGAACAGCACCACGATCCCGCCGACGTAGACCAGCGGCTGCGTGGCCTGGAGCAGCGCGACCGCTCCGAAGCGGCGCTGCGCCCCGACGACGCCGATGTCGATCATCCAGCAGACCATGAGCGGGGTGCCGGTGATCGCGACGAACACCGCGATCGTGGCCGCCTCGTCGAGCGCCGAGAGGAGGGTCGAGGTGAGCAGCCAGGCGACCAGTGCCGCCGGGATCGCGGTCAGCAGCGCGAGCCGCCGGGCAGTGCGCACCGCGCCGAGGTCGCCCGCCGCGGCGAGCACGCGCCGGCGGATCTCGAGGGGCATCCCGAGCGCGAGCACGATCGGGATCAGGTACATCGAGGCGAGGGCCGCGGCCGTCTCGCCGCGTCCGCTCGGGCCGAGGGCCTGCGCGATGAGCGGGGCGCTGACCAGCCCGAGCGCCGCCACCGAGAGGCGGCTCGCGAGCATGGTGATCGGGGAGTTCAGGAGGCGCACCAGCCCGCTCACGAGGCCTCCGCGGCCCGGGCGCCGACGGCGGCGAGCAGCCGCTCCTCGAAGCCGTCGAGAGCGAAGGTGCCGGTCTCGTCGTGGACGGTCAGGTGCAGGCTGTCGCGCAGCGGCGCGATCTCGACCCAGACGCCGAGCGGGAAGCGCAGGTGGGCGGGCATCCCGCCGACCATGGTGTCCGGCGCGATCCGCGGCAGCAGCTCCTCCGGGACGGGCACCTCGGTGGAGGGGAGGGAGACGTGGATCTCCCACGGCACGCGGGGCGTCCCGCGCGGCGGGCGCAGGGGTGCCAGCGGGTGCTGCACGAGGGTCTTGATGCTCAGCAGCGCGCTCGCGAGCAGCCAGGTCGCGGGGAGGCCCGACCTGGTGGCCGCGGACAGCCGCTCGAGGAGCGAGGTCGCGGACCAGTCGTCGGCGCGGAGGCGGCCGAGCGGGAGGGAGGGCGAGAGGTTGCCGCCGACCTCGGTGCCCTTCGCGACCCAGCGGCGCGCGTCGGCCGGGACGACGACGCGGAAGTCGAGGCCGTCGGCGGCGCAGTCCTGCAGGCAGCGGAGCACGAGGCTCGCGGTCTTGAGCGACACCGGCGGGCGGGCGGGGCGCCGGCCGTCGCGCGCCTGCTCCGGGGTCGCGGCGATCGCCCGCAGAGTCTCGGGGCCGAGCACCGCGGTCACCAGGCGCGCGCGGCGGTCCGACTCCTCCTTCGAGAGGGTCGCGTCGAGCTGGTAGCCGGTGCCGGTCGCGGCGGTCAGGGTGCGGAAGGTGTCGCGGGCCCTCCTGGCGCCGGCGAGACCGGTGAGCTCGAAGCGCTCCACGATCTCGCGCAGCGGAGCGGCGGCGAGCGGCTTCGGAGCGGTGCCGTCGGCCCCCGGGACGCCCAGCTTCTCGATCACGAGCGCGACGACCGCGGTCGCTCCGGTGCCGTCGAAGAGGCTGTGCGGGAGGGTGAAGCCGACCGTCGCGCCGTCGAACAGGATCCGGACCGGCAGCTCGCCCGGCGCGAACTGCGGCGCCAGCAGTCGGTGCGCCAGGTCCTCGCGCTCGAGCGGGCCGTCGACGACCCGCACGGCGCGCTCGGCCGCGTCGAGGGCGGCGGCCACGTCGATCCGGCGCCACCCGCGGAGGCGGGTGCGGCGCCGCAGGAGCACGGCGCCGCGGGGCGAGAGGAGGAGGTCGCGCAGCGCGGTGCGCACACGCTCCGCGGTCACGCCCGTCAGCGGGCCGACGTGGTAGCTGATGAGGAGGTCGTCATAGCCGAGGTCGCGCGGGGCCCTCACGCCCGGCTCCTGCTCGCTCCCGCGGAGGCCCGCTCGGCGATGACGCTGAGCAGCGAGCGCTCGTAGCCGGCGTTCACCTCGGCCCAGGAGTAGGAGTGCACGGCCCGCAGGTGCCCGCGGTACGAGAGCCGCTCCTGCTCGATCGGGTCGTTCAGCACGGCGAGCACGCCCTCGGCGATCGCGTCCGGGGTCGGAGCGACGAAGCGCCCCGCCTCCTGGAGCACCTCGCGGTTGAAGACGGTGTCGCGGGCGACGACCGGAGCCCCGCAGGCCATCGCCTGCACGAGAGCCGGGTTGGTGCCGCCGACGCTGTGCCCGTGGAAGTAGGCCCCGGCGTGCTGCCAGAGGGAGTGGAGCCGGGTGTCGTCGCTGACGTGCCCGAACCAGTGCACCCGCGCGTTCTGCTGCGCGAGGGCGCTGACCGCCTGGTCGATCGGACCGCCGTAGCCGGAGGAGCCGACGACGACCACGTCGTGGGTCCGCGCGATCCGCTCGGCCGCCTCGATGAACTCGGGCACCGTGTTCTCGGGGACGAAGCGCGCCACGATCAGCGCGTAGCCGCGGTGGGTGAGCCCCGGCTCGACCGGGTGCTCCGGGGGGACGTCGCCGCCGTAGGGGATGACGTCGCCGTCGCGGCCGAACTCCCGCTTCCAGCGCGTCTCGATCGCCGCGGCGTCGTAGACCATGCGGTCGCCGTGGCGGGCGGTCCAGACCGCGCCCTGGTGGAAGACGAACTTCGCGAAGCGGCCCCACTTGGCGCGGTCCCACTCGATGCCGTCGACGTTGACGACGGTGGGGATGCCGCGCTGCTTGAGGATCGGCAGCCAGAAGCCGTTGGCGCAGTTGAGCACCAGGGCGACGTCGGGCTTGCGCTTCGCCGCGTCGAGAGCGGCCGTGAGTCCGTAGGAGAGGGTGCTGAGCGACTTGCTCTCGACGCCCCGCGTCTGCCGGGTGATCACCCGCTCGTCGCGGTCCGGGTCCTGCAGGGCCGTGGTGCCCGGCCTTCCGTAGACCGTGACCTCCCATCCCTGCTCCGCCAGGTATGGCGCGAGACGTCGGACGGCTGTCTCGAATCCCCCGTAGTAACTGGGATAGCCCCGCGTGCCGATAATGGCGACCGACCTGCCCATGTCCCGGTTCTCCCTTTGTTGTGCGGCGCCGTGAGAAAGGGGCGCACCCGACGAAACTCTGCTGTCGCAATACCAGGCGATGCGACGGTGCACAGCAGTTGTCCGACGGTGTTGCCACACCCCCGAAGGCGGGTATTCGCGCTCATACTAGCGGCGAACGGACCGCCGTTCGCCACCGCTGGAGGGACAGGATCGCGACACCCATCAGGAAGAAGATCGAGAGGATCAGGACGGTCATCCCGACGATGATCCGCTCCCCGCCGGAGAGCTCCGGGTCGAGGAACTCGTACACGTAGCGCGACGTGAGAGCGCCCCGGACGAAGGTGTAGGCGAACCACAGGACGGGGAACACCATCACCGCCCAGACCAGCCGGAGGTCGACCGGGCGGGCGCCCGGGACGGCGAGCAGCTCGACCAGCGCGAGCGCCGGCACGAGCACGTGCAGGACCACCGTGCTCGGGTTCAGCTGGGCCGGGTCGCCGAGCACGGCGGGCCCGTAGATCACCAGGAACAGGCCCGACATGCTCAGCAGCGTGGCGGTGTTGAGGGTGCGCATCGCGGTGACGGCCCGCGACTCCCCCGGTGCCGCAGCACTCCTCCTGCCCCCGGATCGCGCGGATCGCCAGGCGCTCCGGCCCGCGATCGCGAAGGCGGCGATCGAGAGGATGTTGGTCAGCGCCGTGACCGAGCTCAGGAAGTCGGCGGTCGCGTCCAAGCCCACCTGCGTCTGGGCGACGACGACCGCGTTGAGCACCACGACCGCCCCCAGCGCGGCGACGGCCCAGCGGACGAGTGCAGTGCGGCGTCGAGCTCTCATGGGGCCCTCTCCTCGGTGCGGCGACCCTCGGGCCGGTACTCGTGGGCGTCCGGTGCAGGAGTCCGTTCGCTACAGTCGGGACATCCATGAGAACCCATTCCCAGACAGGGGTCGAATGCCCGGCACAGGTTCGCACCGAGGATCCCTACGGGTCCTGCTCGATGGTAATTGGTGGATTCGCGGCCCGATCTCCAACCGTGAGGTCATGCGAGAGATCACCTTCTCCTGGGCGCGACTCTTTCCTGAGGATTCCCTTGTCATTGCCGTCCCCCTGACGGGGGTGGAGACGGCGAGACGGGAGTTAGCGGGACTCGCCCGAGTAGTGCCGACAAGACTCCGGCCGCAGGGGATCAGCGCCGTTATCGAACTCTCTCTGCTCTCTCTCCGACTGCGTCCGGACATCACACTGGCGCACAACTTCACCCCCCTGACGGGGCGGTCCGCGGTGTTCATCCAGGACTTCCTCTTCCTCACGAATCCGGAGTGGTTCACGCGGAGGGAGCGCGCCTACTTCTCGCTCATGCCGCTCAGCGTCCGCCGCGCCGACGTGGTGATCGCGAGCAGCGTCGCGGAGTCGCGCCGCATCGTCCGCACCTCCGCCGCGACGAGCGCGGTGCCCGTCGGACTCGGCCTCAACCGGGCGTTCGCCGCCGCGGAGCCCGTGGCGCCCGCCGGCGTCGACGGCCTCGACGGCTTCCTCCTCGCCGTCGGCCGCCTCAACGCGCGCAAGAACCTCGCGACCACGATCGAGGCCGCTCTCGCCTCGGGAGTGCTCTCCCCCTCCTTCCCGCTCCTCGTCGTCGGCGAGGCCTCGGGCGTCCGAACCGAGTTCCCTCCGGCCGTGCGCGCCGCGCTCGACGACGGCTCAGTGCGCCTGCTCGGGCGGATCGAGACCGAGGAGCTCCGCTGGCTCTATGAGAACGCCGCACTGTTCCTCTTCCTCACCCTCGACGAGGGCTTCGGCCTGCCGACCCTCGAGGCCCTGGCCTGCCGCACGCCGATCCTCGCCAGCGACATCCCCGTGTTCCGCGAGATCCTCGGCGAGCACGCCCGCCTGGTCGATCCGCGCGACGTGCCGGCGATCGCGGCGTCGATCCGCGAGCTCGTCGCCGACCCGCCGGAGCCGCTCGATCCGGCTCCGGTGCTCGAGTACTACAGCTGGGACGCCGTGGTCGCCCGGCTGCGCGCCGCGATGGTGGCGGTGCTGCCGTGAGCGGGCCGTCCGTGTCGATCGTGATCGTCACCTACAACAGCATCGGCGTCATCCGCTCCTGCCTCGACGCGCTCGCCGGCCGCGACGAGAGCGTCGAGATCCTGGTGGTCGACAACCTCTCGCGCGACGAGACGGTCGCCGTGCTGCGCGCCGAGTACCCGGACGTCCATGTCGTCGAGAACACCGAGAACGCCGGATTCTCGCGGGCCGTCAACCTCGGCGCCGCCCACGCCACCGGCCGGCACCTGCTGCTGCTGAACCCGGACGCGCAGATCTCGGCGGAGGTCGTCGGCTCGCTCGCGTCACTTCTCGACAGCGATCCGACGATCGGCGCCGTCTCCCCTCTCCTCGAGAACGAGGGCGAGGACGTCGTGATCGTCGCCGCCGGCCACGCCCCCACGGTCCGCCGGATGCTCCTGCACCAGACCGGCCTCTCGCGCCTCGGCCGGCGCTTCCCCTCCTTCGAGGGCCACTACCTGTTCGCCGCCGACCTGCACGGCCGCCCGCGCGACGTCGACTGGGTGAGCGGCGGCTGCCTGATGATCCCGCTGGCCGTCTGGGACCGCGTCGGCGGACTCACCGACCGCTGGTTCATGTACGCCGAGGACGTCGAGATCTGCCTCCGCCTGCGCGCCGAGGGCCTGCGCGTGGTCCTGGATCCGCGCCTGCACGCCCTGCACGCGATGGGCGGCTCCTCGAGCGACGTCGACGGCCGCGTCGGCACCGCCTGGATCGTCAACCTCTTCGACCTCTACGGCTGGCGGATGGCGCGCTCGGACCTGCAGCAGCAGGTCTGGCGGGCGGTCGTGCTCGCGGGGATGGCGTCGCGGATGCTGGTGTACCGGCTGTCCGGCCTGCGCCCCGGACGCGCGGCGGCGTCGGCCGGCCAGCTGCGGCGGTACGGGATCTACATGCGGGCGCTGCGGGCGGCCCCGCTGACGCGCGACCGCGAGCCGCTCGCCTGACGGCCCCTCTCCGTCCGGCGTTCCCCGCACACGTTCCGCGGCTCGCGATCGAGGCGTCACGAACGGTCGCTTCCGGGCGCGCGTGACGACCGCTCGTGACGCATCGGAGTCCCGTTCGCGCGACAGGCTCGTCCGTCGGCCGGCAGCGGGCGCGGGAAAGGGGCGGCAGCCCCGGGTCCAGCCCGGAGCCGCCGCCCCTCCTCGCCGCTACTTGCCGGTGCCGCGGTACGCCACCCGGAAGGTCTCCCGGGTCCCGTCCGGGGCGGTCGCCGTCACGCGGAACGAGCCCGACGGCACCCGCGAGAGGTGCGTGTCGACCGAGACCGTCTTCGTGCGGCCCGCCGCCAGCGAAGCGACCTTCAGCTCACCGAAGGCCGTCGGGATGCTGAGACGGACCGGCGTGCTCCCCTCGTTGGTCGCGGTGGCGGTCAGCACGACCGAGCCGCCGCGCTTCACGCCGGTGATCGTCACGTCGACGTCGACCCGGGTCGCCGGGGCGACGACGGTGACGACGGGGAGGAGCCGGCTGACGCCTCCCGAGACCGCGGTGATCGAGACGGCACCCGTGCCGGGGCCCGCCGTGGCCGCGGGGAGCGGAGCGGAGCCGTCGGCGCCGGTCGTCGCGGCGGCGGTCGTGCCTCCGTCGGCGAAGCGGGCCGGACCCTCGATCGTGTACGCGACGTCCGCGCCCGCCACCGGCTCGCCGGCCGCGTTCGCTGCGGTGACTCCGAGGCCGGTGATCGCCGCTCCGGTCTCGACGGTCTGCGCCGCGCCCGCGGGGGTCAGCGAGGCGACCGCCGCCGGATCGGTGAACATCGACGGAGTGAGCGGTGTGACCGTCAGGCTCTCGAGGCGCGCCGTCCCTCCGGAGGAGAGGAGCGAGACTCCCGTGCTGCTCGGGTCGGGGAAGACCTGATCGGTGATCGTCGCGCGGCCGCCCTGCGCGAACGTCTCGACGGAGGCGTGATCGACGTAGAGCTCGAGGTGCAGCTCGCCGTCGTCGAGCGCCACGGGTGCGGTCTCGACCGACGGGAAGTCGGCGTCGAAGCCGACGTCGCCCGAGCGGGTGCGGTCGACGCTCAGCTGACCGGACGCGACGTCATAGGTGATCGGCGTGCGCTGGGAGCCGTCGGCGGAGTTGCGGACCGAGAGGCCGAAGGAGTCCGCGTCCCCGGCGCTGAAGACGGCGTCGAGCTTGTAGACGCTGCCCTCGGCGGCAGCCGGGAGTGCGGTCTCACCGTCGGCGATGTCCGTGGCGCCCAGCGTGAACGCCTCGTCGCCGCGCTCGAGGGCCGCGGTCTGATCGACGACCTTCTGCACGAGCTTCGGGGCGCCGTCGACGGTCTCGAGGGAGAGCTCACGCGGGAGGGCCATCGCTCCTCGCCAGGTCCCGGTCGGGATGGCCTCGCCGTACTGCCAGTTGTTCATCCACGCGATCATGATCCGCTTGTCGTCGGGCGCGTTGTCGAAGGTGACCCCTGCGTAGTAGTCGCGGCCCCAGTCGAGCCAGTCGTAGTCGACGAGGCGGCTCTGCGCGGGCTCGTGGGCGAGCATGAACTGGTCGGCGAGGATGTGGCCCCAGCCGGCGCGGTTGTTGTCGACGACCTGCAGGTGCGCCGTGCGGCCGGCGAGGTCCGCGACGTCCCAGCTCTTCCAGTCCAGCGTCTCGCTGTCGCTGCCGGTCGCAGTGCGGACGATCTCCCCGTCGACGACGAGGTTCACGCTCGTCTCGTTGGAGCGGACCTGGGCCGGAGCGTCGGCGAGCACGATGTGGTCGACCGTCAGGTGACCCCAGCCGCCGGTCGCGTCGTCCACGACGACGATCCGCGCCGCCTTCCCCTGGTAGGCCGAGACGTCCCAGCTCTTCCAGTTCAGGGCGCCGTCGTTCGTGCCGGCGGTGGTCTGCACGACCTCGCCGTCGACGACGAGCTGCACCTCGAGGGTCTGGGCGTCTCCCTCGGGGCGGAAGCCTCCGCCGACGAGCATGCTCAGGTGGCTCTTGTCGATCGTGAACTCCGGCGAGGTCAGGGTGCCGAGGTTGTCGTCGCCCTTCGGTCCGCCGTCGAAGGTGTTGATCCGCTTCTGGCCGAGGAAGAACTCGCCGCCGCTGGTCGAGGGGTTGGTGCCGCCGACGAGGTCGCCGGTCACTGCCCAGCCGTTGTCCGCGAGGCCCTGCTGGTCCGGGAACTCGAAGCCCTCGAAGAGCAGCTCGCTCCCGGCGGGCGGGTCGTTGGCGAGCTGCGTGCCGTCGACGTGCGGGTGGTTGCCGCCGCCGACGAGGAAGTTCAGGTGGTCCTGGTCCACCGTGAAGGCGGGCGACTCCATCGAGCCGACCGGCCAGTCGCCGTCGTTGAAGCCGTTGATCAGTCCCGTCCCCGAGAAGCCGGTGACGGTCTGCTGGCCGTCGATCGGACCGGTGGCGGGGGCGGAGCCGAAGGGCCCGTTCTTCCCGTTGCCGGGCTCGTTGTCCACGGTCCAGCCGTTGTACGTCCCGTCGTCGAACCCGGCGAGGGTCGTGCCCTCGGGGAGGGTGTCGGAGCCGACGGTCGACTCGGAGGTGAAGGTGGTGCCGTCGAAGTCGCCGACGAAGTACTGGCCGCCGGAGCCGCCGCCCACCGCCCCCGGGTTGAGGTTGACGACCATGACCCACTTGATGTTCGACGGGTCGCCGTCGACCGCCAGCGGGAACAGGTCCGGGCACTCCCAGACGCCTCCGGTCGCGTTGGCCGGGCCGAACTCGCTGAGCTCGGTCCAGTTCTTGAGGTCCGTCGACTTGTGGAGGAGGACCTTGTGGTCGTCGGCCTCCACGGTGACGACCACCCAGTAGGAGGATTCCGGAGTGCCGCCGTCGTACCAGAACACGTGCGGGTCGCGGAAGTCGTTCTGGTCACGGTCGATGACCGGGTTGCCCTCGTACTTCGTCCACGTCTGCCCGGCGTCGGTGCTGTACGCGAGCGCCTGCGCCTGCTCCCCCGTCTTGTACGCGGCCGTGTACATCGCCACCAGGGGCGGGTTCTCGGCGGTTCCGAATCCGGAGGTGTTGTCCTTGTCCACGACGATCGAGCCGGAGAAGATGTCCGACTCCGCATCGCCCGGGATCGCGAGCGGCTGCTCGGTCCAGTGCGTGAGGTCGGTGCTGGTGGCGTGGCCCCAGCTCATGTTCCCCCAGCGCGTCCCCTGCGGGTTGTACTGGTAGTAGAGGTGGTAGACCCCCTCGTAGTACACGAGCCCGTTCGGGTCGTTCATCCAGTTCTTCGTCGGCGAGTAGTGGATCGCCGGACGGTAGGTCTCCGCTGCCGCGTCGAGCGGAGCGGCGGAGACAGCGGGGACGGAGAGCCCGCCGCCGACGAGGCAGAGCGCGGCGGCGACGGCCACCAGGCCGCTGCGCCGTGGGAGCGAGCGATGAGGAGAAAGCACGGAAGAACGCCCTTCGTTGCGCGTGTCACGAGTGACAACGTTGTCAATTGCTGGGCAATCTACGGACTGTCCTCCGGACAATTCAAGAGCGGTCTGCGAGAAAGATCAGATCCCGTCCCACCGCCTCTCAGTCGGGGCAGGGCACCTCGCCGGAGCCGCGGGCGATCAGCTCGGTGGGGATCACGAACGTCTGCGCCGGCTCGTCCTCGCCGTCGAGGCGGAGGAACACCCGCTCGGCGGCCGTCCGCCCGATGACCGCGGGGTTCTGCGCGATCACCGAGACGGCGGGCTCGAGGAGCTCCGCCAGGGGGATGTCGTCGAAGCCGATCAGGGCGACCCTTCCGTGCGCGCCACGACGGCGGAGCGCGGCGAGCACGCCGATCGTGATCAGGTTCTGCCCGCCGACGATGGCGGTCGGCGGCACCTCGAGGTCGAGCAGAGCGGTCGCCATCTCCTCCGCCGCGTGCTCGTCGTGGGCGCCGTGGCGCACGTACGCGGGCGGCACCGGCAGGCCGAGCCGGCTCATCTCCTCGAGGAAGCCGCGCTCCCGCTCCTGCGCGGTGAAGATCTCGGGCCGGTCGCCCAGGAACGCGATGCGGCGATGCCCGAAGGAGGCGAGGTGCCCCACTGCGCGGGCGATGCCGGCGGCGTTGTCGGTGATCACCGCGTCCGCCGTGATCCCCGAGGGGACGCGGTCGACGAACACCGCAGGCGTGCCGCGGTCGACCTCGACGCCCAGGTAGGCCTGGCTCGGCGCGACCGTGGTCAGGATGAGCCCGTCGACGCGCCGCGAGACGAAGGCGTTCACCGAGGAGCGCTCACGGGCGGGGTCGTCATCGAGGCTCGAGGCGAAGACCGCGACCCCGCGCTCGTTCGCGAGATCCTCGACGGCACGGTGGAGAGCACCCGAGAAGGGGTTCGCCACGCTGCCCACCAGCAGTCCGAGCGTGTTCGTGCGCCCGTTGGAGCGGCGGAGGTTCCCGGCGTGCAGATCCGGCTGGTACTGCAGCTGCGAGGCGGCGGCCTGCACCCGCTCGATCGTGGCGGCCGACACGTTCGGCTCGCCGTTGATGACCCGGGAGACCGTCTTGATGCCCACTCCGGCCAGAGCGGCGACGTGCTTCATGGTCGGACGGCGGCCTGCACCGGCGCCGCTTCGATCTGACAACGATGTCACGGTCGGGTCTCGCTTTCTGGAGGATCGCTTGACCTTAGCGTCACCGACCCGATAGACCTACCTCTGACATCGTTGTCGGGAGGCTGCTCCCGCCCTATGAACAGGACTTTCAATGACGAACCGTTCCCCTCGCCTCACCCGGTACATCGGCCTCGGCTCCGTCGCGATCCTCGCGGCCCTGGGCATGACCGCCTGCTCCAGCTCCGGCCCCGGCTCGTCCGACGCCGGCTCCACCGCCGGCAGCGGAGACGGCGTCGGCGTCACCCTCATCGTCAAGACGACGACGAACCCCTTCTTCGTCGCGATGGAGGACGGCGCCAAGGAGGCGGCCACCTCCGCCGGCGTGAACCTCACGCTCGCCGCAGGCAAGGAGGACGGCGACGAGGACACCCAGATCCAGGCCATCGAGAACGCGATCTCGAAGGGCGACAAGGGCATCCTGATCACCCCGAACGGCCCCTCGGTCGTCGACGCCATCCAGAAGGCGCGCGACGCCGGTCTCTTCGTCATCGCCCTCGACACGGCGCCCGACCCCGCGGACGCCGTCGACATCACCTTCGCCACCGACAACTTCAAGGCCGGCGAGGCCATCGGCGAGTGGACCGCCGCGCAGCTCGACGGGAAGAAGGCGACCATCGCGATGCTCGACCTCTTCGACGACAAGGTCGTCTCGGTCGACTACAACCGCGACCAGGGCTTCCTCACCGGCATGGGGATCGACGTCGCCGACGACCAGACCAACGGCGACGAGGCGAAGACCGGCAGCTACAGCGGCGGCGACTACGAGATCGTCGGCAACGAGGCCACCCAGGGCGCCGAGGACGGCGGCCGCACCGCCATGGAGACGCTCCTGTCCAAGAACCCCGACGTGAACGTCGTCTACACGATCAACGAGCCCGCCGCCTACGGCGCGTACCAGGCCCTCCAGGCCGCGGGCAAGGAGAAGGACGTCCTGCTCGTCTCGATCGACGGCGGCTGCGCCGGCGTGAAGAACGTCAAGGAGGGTCTCATCGGCGCCACCGCGCAGCAGTACCCGGTGAAGATGGCCCAGCTCGGCGTCGAGGCGATCGCCCAGCTCGCCGAGGACGGCACCAAGCCCAGCACCAGCGAGGGCCTTGACTTCTTCGACACCGGCTCGCAGCTGGTGACCGACACCCCCGTCGACGGCCTCGACAGCATCACCTCCGACGACGCCGCCGGGATCTGCTGGGGCGAGTAGCCCACCGCGGGCGGGGCGCTCCGGCGCCCCGCCCTCCTCCTCCCGCTCCCAGCGACTCCAGAAAGGCCATCGTGGCTCAGAAGACCACCGACCCGAATCCGCCGACCTCCGCACTCGACCTCGCGAGCGAGTTCCTCGACCGCCGCACGCCGCTGGACCGCGTCCGCGGAGTCCTGCACCGCTATCCGGCCGTCAGCCCGGCGGTCGTCCTCGTCCTGGCCGTCATCGTCTTCGGGCTCCTGAACGACCGCTTCCTCGACCCGTCGAACCTCTCGCTCATCACGCAGCAGGTCGCGGTGGTCGGCACCCTCGCCGTCGCGCAGACGCTGATCATCCTCACCGCCGGCATCGACCTCTCGGTCGGCGCGGTCATGGTCCTCACCTCGATGGTCATCGCGCAGACCGCGACCGAGAACGGGCTCCCGGCGGTCGTCGCCCTGCTCCTGGGCCTGATCGTCGGCCTCGCAGCGGGCGCCTTCAACGGCCTGCTCGTGACGAAGCTCCGGCTCCCCCCGTTCATCGTCACGCTCGGCACGCTCAACATCTTCGTCGCGCTCACGCTCCTCTACTCGAGCGGCTCGACGGTCCGCGGCACCGACATGCCGGCTCTGCTGCCCTCCACCGGCGGCACCTTCGACATCCTCGGCGTCCGCATCAGCTACGGCGTCCTGCTGATGCTCCTCGTCTACATCGTGATCGCGTTCATCCTCGGCAAGACCGCCTGGGGCCGCCACGTCTACGCGGTGGGCGACGACAAGGAGGCCGCCCGCCTGGCCGGCATCAGCGTGAACCGCGTCCTGATGAGCGTCTACCTCGCCGCCGGCGCGATCCTCGCCATCGGCGCGTGGATCCAGATCGGCCGCACCAACGCGGCGAGCCCGAACGCCGGAGCCGACCTCAACCTCGACTCCATCACCGCGGTCGTCATCGGCGGCACCAGCCTCTTCGGCGGGCGCGGCACGGTCTGGGGCACGCTCCTCGGCGCCCTCATCGTCGGCGTCTTCCGCAACGGGCTCTCGCTCGCCGGGCTCGACGTCCTCTACCAGACGCTCGCTGTCGGCGTCCTCATCATCGTCGCCGTCTCGGTCGACCAGTGGATCCGGAAGGTTCGCAAGTGACCCTCATCGACGCCGCGGGCACCGCTCCCGCCGCCGCCCGCACCCCCGTCCTGCAGGCCAAGCGCCTCGTCAAGACCTTCGGCCGCGTGGTCGGGCTCGACGGCGTCAGCCTCGAGCTCTACCCCGGCGAGGTCCTCGCCATCATCGGCGACAACGGCGCCGGGAAGTCGACGCTGATCAAGTGCCTCACCGGCGCCGAGATCCCCGACGAGGGCGAGATCCTCCTCGACGGGCAGCCGGTGACCTTCAAGCGCCCTCAGGACGCCCGCGGCGCCGGCATCGAGACGGTCTACCAGAACCTCGCCGTCTCCCCGGCGCTCGACGTCGCCTCGAACCTCTACCTCGGCCGCGAGAAGCGCAAGAAGGGGATCCTCGGCTCCGTCTTCCGGATGCTCGACACCGCCGGCATGCGCAAGGAGGCGCGCGCCGAGCTGACCGAGCTGGGCATCTCGACCCTCCAGGACGTCACGGTCCCGGTCGAGAACCTCTCCGGAGGACAGCGCCAGGCCGTGGCCGTCGCCCGCGCCGCCGCGTTCGGCTCGAAGGTCGTCGTCCTCGACGAGCCGACCGCCGCCCTCGGAGTCCGCGAGTCGAACCAGGTGCTGCAGCTCGTGCGCAATCTGCGCGACCGCGGCATCCCGGTCATCCTGATCAGCCACAACATGCCGCACGTGTTCGACGTGGCCGACCGGATCCACATCCAGCGCCTCGGCAAGAAGGCCGCGACGATCACCCCGCAGTCGCACTCGATGACCGATGCGGTCGCGATCATGACCGGGGCGGCGACGGCATGAGCGCTCGCATCCTCTACGCCGAGTTCACCGCGAAGCCCGGTCACGAGGAGACGGTCGCCGGCATGATCGCCGACCTCGCCGTCCTGGTCCGCCGGGAGCCGGGCAATGTCGAGTTCACGCCCTACCGGCGGGAGGACGATCCGGCCCGGTTCTTCGTCTACGAGGTCTACCGCGACGAGGACGCCTTCCAGGCGCACATCTCGGCCGACTACGGAGCCGAGTTCAACAGGGAGCTCGGCCCGCTGATCGTCGAGCCGCACTCGCAGCTCACCTGGCTCGTCGCGGTCTGATTCGCCGCAGAAGCGCACCGTCTCTCCGGGGGCGGTGCGCTTCCGCGTGCGCGGCCTCCCAGCCGCCCTCGAGGACCGGGAGCAGCAGCTCGCTGCGCGCGCCGGGGCCGGAGAGCACCGTGCGGCTCCCGCTGTCGGCGGCGAGCGCGGGATGGACGGGATAACCCGAACCGGTGATCTGAAGACGAAGCCGGTGGCCGCGCCGGACCGTGTGCGCGAGGGGCGACAGCGGGATGCTCAGCGTCCGCTCCCCGCCGGCTCCGGTCGGACGCAGGTAGCCGTCGCAGAGGTTGCGCGAGACGCCGAGCCGGTCGACGTCGCAGAGGCGCACGGACCACTCCTCCGGACCGTCGGCGAGCACGCGGAGGGTCACGGAGGGCGCTCCGGCGAGGACGACCGCTCGCCGGAGCGGGAGCGTCGAGAAGACGGCGACGTCGGCCCGCCGCTCGCGGATGCGCTGACCGCGGCGGCCGGCGAAGTCGGGGGTGAGCGTCCGGCCGCCGGCGGGAGGCGGAGGGTCGAGCGGATCGACGCGCCACTGCACTCGAGTGCTCCCCGTCGGCCGCGCGGTCAGGCGGCCGCCGCCGTCGAGGGCGAGGGCGCGCTGCCGGGTGGCGGGCGGCCAGCTCGCGAGGTCCGCCCAGCGCCTCGCGCCCCGGTCGTGCACGGTCACCGGCGACGACGCCGGGGCCGCCTCCGGGCCGAGGAGGCGCATCGACTCCCGGAGCAGCGCGGCGAGGACGCCGGGCGAGCCGTGCGTCCACGACCCGATCACGAGCCGCGTCGGCCGGTCGGCCGCCACCAGCGCGCGGTGGTCCTCGAGCAGCCCGAGCAGGAACGGGTCGTACCAGCCCCCGATCAGCACGGAGGGAGCGAGCGCGCCCAGACCCGGCCGGTGGTCGACGGGCTCCCACCACGGGTCGCCGGGCGCGTCGTGCTCCACCCAGTCCTGGTACGGCGGGTAGTGGTGACCGAGGAGGAGGCGGTCGGCGTCCTCCGCGCGTGCCAGGAGCGCCCGCGGCATGCGCCGGAGGATCGCGAGGCGCGCGAGCGTGCGGCGCAGCAGCGGCAGCTCCTGCGTGAGCAGGCCGGCGCTCCAGATGAGCCCCGTCTCGAGCGCGAACACCTCGGAGGGGTGGATGACCGTGGAGCGGAAGTCGGCGGCCGTCACCGCCAGCACCAGGGCGTCGGCCTCGGCGGCGACGGCGTGGGCGGTGTGCCCGAGGTAGCTCGCGCCGATCAGGGCGACGGGCCTCGTCGCCCAGCCGCGCGCCCGCAGAATGCCGAGGGTGTCGGCGCCGTCGGCCGCCTCGTCGCGGAAGGGGACGAAGCGGCCGCCCGAGCCGAAGGTGCCGCGGCAGTTCTGCACCACCACCGGGTGGCCCCTCCGCGCCAGGAGCTCGGCGATCGCGTCGAGCCCGCGCCGGTCGTACGGGGTCCGCACGAGCACGGCGGCCCGCGACGCCTCCCCGCCGGGCGCCGGCGTCCACACGTCCGCGAGCAGCTCGACCCCGTCGCGCATCGGGAGGCGGACGCCGCGCGCGACCTCCGCCCGCCCGGTCGCGGCCGGCAGCCGCAGCACCGCGGCCAGGATCCGCGCCCGCATCGTCATCGCCGCATTCTCCTCGCCCGTCCCGCGCGCGTCACCCCTTCACCGCTCCCGCGGCGAACGCGTCGATCAGCCGGCCGCGGAGGATCGCGTAGAGCACGAAGACCGGCACCACGCTGATCAGGACGCCCGCCGCGAGGCGTGCCAGGTCGACGTCCGCCCCCTGGAACGCGCCCTCGCTGCGCAGCAGCGGCAGAGCGACCTGCACCGTGTAGGAGGCGTTCGTGGTGATCACCTGGGCGAAGATGTACTCGTTCCACGCGGCCAGGAAGCACAGGATCCCCACCGTCGTGAGGCCCGGCGCGACGATCGGCATCAGGACGTGCCGGAGCCGCTGCACCAGCCCCGCTCCGTCCAGCTCGGCCGACTCCTCGATCTCCTTCGGGACGGCGGTGAAGAAGGGGATCAGCAGGAGCACCGCGAGCGGCACGTTCATCGCGGCGTAGAACAGCACCAGGAACACCAGCGGCACGGCGATCAGCCCGGTGCGGACGGCCAGCAGGTACGTCGGCACGAGCACGGCGAACTGCGGGATGAGGAACGCCAGCCCGAACGCCAGCTGCGCTCCGGCCGAGAACCGCGTCGCGCGGCGGGCGATGCCGTGGGCGGCCGGCGCGGCGAGGAGGATCGTCAGCAGCACCGCGCCGATCGTCACTGCGAGCGAGTTCCCCGAGGCGGCGAACAGCTGCACGGCGGCGTCCGCGTCGAGGAACTTCTCGAGCGAGAAGCCGCCGGGGAGCCCGAGCGGGTCGAGCGCGATGCTGCTCGTGGTCTTGAAGGCGCTGACCAGCAGGTAGTAGAGCGGGACGAGGATGAGCGCGGCGTAGACGAGGACCGGGAGGTAGGCGGCGGTCCAGCCGAGAGCGCTGCGGAGGCGTGAGGTGCGCACGGGGTCACTCCTTGGTGCGGAAGGCGAAGCGGATGATGCCCATCCCGAGGAGGCCGACCAGCAGGCCCACGACGCCGATCGCCTGGCTGTAGCCGATCCGGCCGGAGACGAAGGCCTGGTCGTAGAGGTAGAAGGCGAGGGTCATCGTGCTCGAGCCCGGTCCGCCGTTGGTGAGGAGCAGCACGGTGCCCGCGGAGCCGAGGAAGAGCCACAGGAACTGCAGCATCGTCATCAGGCCGACGAAGTCCTTCGACATCGGCAGCGCGATCGAGAGGATCTCGCGACCGACGCCGGCCCCGTCGAGGCGGGCCGCCTCGTAGACCTCGTCGGGGATCCGTCCGAGGGCGGCCGAGAAGATCACGGCGGTCGCGCCGATGCCGGCCCACGCCTCCGTGCCGATCACGGCCCAGAGCGCGGTGGACGGATCGGCCAGCCAGAGCCGCTGGAGATCGCCCAGGCCGACCGCGGAGAGGACGCTGTTGATCGCCCCTCGGGGCTGGTAGAGGCCGGTGAACATCATCGCCCGGGCCGACGCAGAGACGATCCACGGCGTGAAGAAGACGATGGAGAGGATCGCGTGACCCGGCGGTCGGCGGCTGAGGAAGAACCCGAGGAGGAACCCGAGCGGGATGATCAGCAGGAGCCCGACGCCGACGTAGAGGACGGTGTTGACCACGGCGACCCGCAGGATGCTGTCCTGGAAGAGGCCGGCGTAGTTCGAGAAGCCGCTGTACACCGGAGTGGCGACCAGGCTGTTCCAGGTGAAGAAGCTGAGCACGATCATCGCGACCAGCGGGACCACCATGAACGCGCCGTACCAGGCCAGCGCCGGCGAGACCTCGAGCACCTGGCCGAGGCCGCCGCGCCGCGGGCTGCGCACCCGCGGCACGGCGGCGACCGCTACTGCGCCTGCCACGCCTGCTCCAGGGTCTGCGTGAGCTGCTCGGCGCTGGTGCCGGCCACGAAGGCCTGCGTGCTCGCGCGGAAGAAGGCGGAGGTGACGGTCGGGGAGAGCAGGTTGTAGGTCGGCTGGTAGACGGTGGTGGTCGAGGGCAGCTCCTTCTGCGAGGCCACGTTGAGCGGCGGCAGGGCCGACTCGTCCAGGGTCAGGTAGCCGTCGCGGGCCGGGGAGACGAAGCCGATGTCCACGAACTGCGCGAGGTTCTCCGGCTGGTAGAGAAAGGAGATGTACTTCTGGACGGCGTCGATCTTCTTCTGGCCGTTGGGGCTGACCCAGACGCCGGTCGACTGCCCGGCGAAGCTGACGGGCTTCGAGATCGGGCTGCCGTCGGCGAGCGGGAACCCGCCGAGCCGGATGTCGGCGTCGGGGAACGAGCTCTGCGCGTTGCTGTAGCCCCAGCTCCCATCGAAGAGCATCGCCGCCTGGCCCGCGCCGAAGGACGCGATCTGGTCGGGGTACTTCAGCCCGGCGGAGTCGTCGGCGAAGACGCCCGCGTCGCGCAGCTCGATGAGCCCGTTCACGATCTTCTGACCCGCTTCTCCGGACCAGTCGCCGCTCTCGTAGAGCGCGGTCACGTCCTCCTCGCTGAGGAGCGAGAGGGCCACCAGCGTCACGACGGCGGGTGCCGGGTAGTCGGCGGCACCGACCACGAACGGCTGGACGCCGCTGGCGCGGAGGGCCTTCGAGTCGGCGATCAGCTCGTCCCAGGTGGTGGGCGGGCTGTCGATCCCGGCCTTCTCGAAGAGGTCCATGTTGTACCACATGGGCCAGTTGTAGCCCTCGAGCGGGAAGGCCTGCACCTGGCCGTCCTTGTTCGTCCAGGAGCCGAGGGCGCTGTCCGAGAAGACGTCGCCGAGGCCCCAGTCGTCGATGTACGAGGTGACGTCGACCGTGGCGCCGTTCTGCAGCCAGGTGGTGGGGTCGCCGACCAGGTTCGTCATGACCAGGTCCTGCTCGGTGCCGGCGACGACGCTCTTGCCGTAGGTGGTCGGCAGGTCGGTCTGGACGACGAACTCGTTCGTCACCGCGATGCCGGACTCGGCCTCGAACTTCTCAGCCATCGACGCGAGCCACCGCCCGCTCGGGCTGTCGGCCGTGTAGAGGCTGAGGGTGGAGATGCTGTCGGCGTCGGCGGCACTCGAGCCGGTGCCGCCGTTCGTCGAGCAGGCGGTGGTGCCGAGGGCGAGGCCGGTGACGGCGATCACGGCGAGGATCGCGCGGCGGGCGGGGCGGCGGCGCGGCTGGTGGGGGGTCATGGCGGGAGGTGCCTTTCTCATCATCGAGGGCGGTGCGGGGAGTGCGGAGACGGTGCTCAGGAGGCGGGGAGCGGTCCGAAGGGGAGGATCGCGGCGCCGAAGGGGCGGAGGAGGAGGGGCCGGCGGTCGGCGCCGACGCGCACGACCACGTCGCGCTCCTCCTCCGATTCGCTGACGACGACGGCGAACCGGACGCCGTCCTCGCGCAGGAGCAGGTCGGCGTAGACGTCGGGGGCGGAGACGGCGGCCTCCCCGCGGGCGTCGGCGATCTCGGCGAGCGCGTCGTAGAGGCGGACGAGGTCGCCGCGGTCGACGAAGGGGGTGCGCGCCGCGAACAGCTCGAGCGGATAGGTGCAGAGCACCAGCCTCCCCTCGCCGACCTCCCGGAGGACGATCGCCGGGCGGCCCTCGCCGTCGCGGGCGACGACGCGGTCGTCGTCGGCCGTGATCGGGAGCCGGGCCCGGGCGACGCTCGAGCCGCCGACCGGGAGGACGAGCTCCTCCCCGGCCCGGATCGAGCCGAAGTCCCGCTCGAACGTGAAGGAGACGGAGTCTCCGGCGACCGGCTCGGCGAGCCCGTAGCGCGCCGCGTGGCGGACGCCGAAGGTCGCGTCGACGCCCGGCCACCACCAGCCGCGCTGGTTCAGGGTGTCCCCGGAGCAGAAGGTGACCCACACGGTGGAGCCGGCGCGGGCCGCCGCCTCGAGCGCGCGGGCTCCGGGCGTGGTGATCGCCTTCGCCGAGGGCACGAGCAGCAGCGGCAGCGCGGGGAGGTCGGCGGCGTCGCGGACGATCGCCGGCGCGAGGTCGGCGAGCCGCGCCGCGATGTACCCCTCGATGATCGCGTCGCGCATCGCGGGCGCCTCCTCCGGCCCCCAGAACGGGTAGCCGCCGTCGAGGTAGGCGCTGACGACCAGGCCGGTCCGGGAGTCGGCGCGGCGGCAGTGGTCCAGTCCGTGCTCGCGCACGGTCGCGGCGAAGGAGGCGAGCTCGCCGAACGCGGGCTTGGGAGTGCCGTCGACCGTGGTCAGCCCGAAGTGCAGCTCGAAGGGGCGGTGCGTGTAGGGGGCCTGGTCGTCGAGGTCGAAGTCGGTGTTGTTCCAGCCGAGCCAGCCGGTGGCGCCCGCGGCGAGCGTGGAGTGGAGCACCTGGCGGTAGTAGTCGGCCGCGTTCGCGTCGGCCGAGAACTCGGTGGTCACGCCGAACTCCTCCAGCAGCACGGGCTTGCCGAACGGCGCGCACAGCTCGGCGTTGACGGCGGGGATGAGGTTCTGCCGGACCGGGTCGTCACTCATGTGGTACGAGTGCGGGCCCAGCCAGTCGGACAGCGGCGCCGACCAGCTCAGCCGGAAGCCGTTGTCCTGGCCCATGACCTCGGCGCCCCACGCGCCGTCGCCCAGGGAGACGGGCTGGTGCCCGCCGGCGGCGCGCACGGCGGCGACCATCAGCTCCGCCCAGGTCCGGACGGCGCCCTGGTCGACCTGCTCGGCGGGGCTCATCAGCCCGCCGCCGCCGCCGTAGAGGGGCATCTCGTTCGAGATCAGCCAGCCGGCGACCGCGGGGTGCTCGGTGAAGCGGCGCGTCATCTCCTGGATGAACCAGGCCTGGCGGCCCACCATCCAGACGTCCTGGTACAGGTCGCGCCCGTTGCGCCAGGCCGGGTCCCAGTTCTCGCCGGACATGTGGCCGACGAGGAAGGTGGGGATGGTCCGAAGCCCTGCTGCAAGGTGCAGGTCGAGGAAGGTCGCGAAGGAGTCGCACAGGTCCTCGTCGATGCGGTACGGCTCCGGGTGGAAGTCGGGCCAGAAGAAGAACGAGCGCGTCATCGTCAGCGAGTGGTCGGCGACCGTCTGCAGCTCCTCGGCCACGAGCTCCGGATCGAAGGAGCGCCACATCAGGGGTCCGCCCGCGCGGGACCAGAAGTTGACCCCGATCCAGGTGTCGGCCAGGGCCGTCATCGGTCGGTGCTGGGGGGTGAGGGCCATGGCGATCCAATCCGCGTCATCGTCGAACAGCGAGAAGCTAACCCACAAAACAGCTCACGTGCAACATTTTGGCCGAAATGCGTATGCTGACCTCGTGGCGAGCACCGGAGCGCGCGGGCCCTACGCGAAGTCCGCGGCCCAGCGCGCGAACATCCTCAGCGCCGCGCGACGCGTCTTCGCGCAGCTCGGCTTCAGCGGCGCCTCCATGCGGGGCATCGCGGAGGAGGCCGGGATCACCTTCACGGGGCTGCGGCACCACTTCGCCACGAAGGACGAGCTCCTGATCGCCGTGCTGGAGCAGCGCGACCGGGAGCACGCGGACCAGCACGCGCACACCCGCGGCGACGAGCTGCTCGACTCCCTCCGCTCCCTCTTCGACCAGGTGCTCGAGGAGCCGTCGATCACCGAGGTGTTCACGACCGTCTCCGGCGAGGCCGTCGCGCGCGACCACCCGGCCCACGCCTTCTTCCTCGAGCGCTACGCGCGGGTGCGCGGGATGTACAGCGAGGAGCTCGAGCAGGCGGCCGGCTCCGGGGACGGGGCGAGCCTCCCGCCCCACCACGCCGCCGCGCTCCTCGTGGCCGTGATGGACGGACTGCAGCTGCAGTGGCTCCTCGACGACTCGGTCGACGCGCACGGCGCCTTCGCCGCGTTCCTCGGGATCCTCCGGGAGGACGCTCCCGGAGAGCGCGACGGCGGGAAGGACGACCGGGCCCGCCCGTAAGCTCCATGGCGGTGGCCGCGGCCGCCGGAGCCGAGGGAGGTCGCAGCGTGGAGGTCGTCCTCGGAGTCGACATCGGCACCTCGAGCAGCAAGGCGGTCCTGGTCGACGCGCACGGCGCCGTCGTCGCGGAGGCGTCCCGCGCCCACTCCGTCGACCGGCCCGGCCGCGGGCTCGTCGAGATGGACTCCGACGTCTGGTGGGACGAGTTCCGCGGGCTGGCCGCCGAGCTCAGGGCCGCCGCGCCGGGGTCCGACGTGGTCGCCGTCGGCGTCAGCGGGATGGGGCCGTGCGTCCTGCTGACCGGCGCCGACGGCCGGCCGCTGCGCCCCGCGATCCTCTACGGCGTGGACACCCGCGCGGTCGGCCTGATCGATGAGGTGCACGCGCTGCTGGGCGGCGAGAGCGCCATGCGGGCGCGGACCGGCTCGGGGCTCTCGGCGCAGGCCGCCGGGCTCAAGCTCGCGTGGGCCGCGCGCTCGGAGCCGGAGCTCTGGGCGCGCGCCGCGCGCTTCACCATGCCCTCATCGCGGATCGTCGAGCTGCTGACCGGCGAGTACGTCCTCGACCACCACTCCGCCAGCCAGTGCACGCCGCTCTACGACGTGACGGCGGAGGCCTGGATCCCGGAGTGGGCCGAGCTGCTCGCGCCCGGGCTCGCGCTGCCGAGGCTCGGCTGGCCCGGCGACACCGCGGGCCGCGTGACCCCGCGGGCCGCCGCGGAGACCGGGCTGCCCGAGGGCGTCCCGGTCGTCTTCGGGAGCATCGACGCGTGGTCGGAGTCGCTGAGCGCCGGGAAGCGGCGCCCCGGCCGGGTGTTCCTGCAGTACGGGACGACGATGTTCCTGGTCGCGCCGATGGCCGAGCCCGCTCCGCTCGACGGTCTGTGGACGACCGTCGGCGCCGGGCCCGGCGAGCCGACCGCCGCCGGGGGCACGGCCACCTCCGGCGCCGTCACCGACTGGGTGCGCCGGCTCACCGGCGCCGACCGGGCCGAGCTCCTCGACGAGGCCGAGCGCTCCGGGACCGGGGCGAACGGGCTGCTCGCGCTCCCCTACTTCGCGGGCGAGCGCTCCCCGATCGCCGATCCCGAGGCGCGCGGCGTGATCATCGGGCTCTCGCTCTCGCACACCCGCGGCGACCTCTACCGCGCCGTCCTCGAGTCGACGGCCTACGCCGTGCGGCACCACCTCGAGGTGCTGACCGGGCACGGCGTCCCGGTCGAGAGCCTCGTGGGGGCGGGCGGAGGAGCGTCCACGCCGCTCTGGCCGCAGATCGTCAGCGACGTCTGCGGCCTCGAGCAGGTGATCCCGACGGTGTCGATCGGAGCCTCCTACGGCTCGGCCGTACTCGCCGCGGGGCTCGTGACCGAGGTCGACATCGACGCGTGGAACCCGCCGGCGGCGAGGCTCCGTCCGGATCCGGCGACCGCCGCGTTCCACGACGAGGCCTACTCCGACTACCGCCGGCTCTACCGCGAGACCCGGGACACCGTGCACCGCCTCGGACGGCGCGGCCGGGACTGATCCCGCCCGCGGGCCCTCCCCGCCCTCAGGCGTCCACCCCGACCGGCGCGCTGCCGTCGTACCCGCAGATCGCCGCGACCTTGCCCGCCGACGCGCTCGACGGATCGAACTCGTAGCCCAGCCACTCGCGGACCATCCGCCGGGCGACCTCGAGTCCGATCACCCGCTGCCCCATGCACAGCACCTGCGCGTCGTTGGAGAGCACCGAGCGCTCCACCGAGAAGGAGTCGTGCGCGGTGACCGCGCGGATCCCCGGCACCTTGTTGGCCGCGATCGCGACTCCGAGCCCCGTGCCGCAGATCAGCAGCGCGCGGTCGGCGGCGCCGTCGGCGACCATCAGGGCGGCCGTGACCGCGATGTCGGGGTAGTCGGTGTGGGTCGCGGCGTCCACGCCGACGTCGGTCACCAGCGACACGCGGTCGTCGGCCAGGAGATCCGCTTTCAGCGCCTCCTTGTAGTCGAAGCCCGCGTCGTCCGATCCGACGACGATCCGGTAGGTGCGGCTCATGCCGGTACTCCTCTGCTCGCGGACGCGCGCGCGCCGAGGACGTCCCCGACCGTGGTCAGGATCATCCCCATCGACGTCGCTCCGGCGTCCGGTGTGCCCAGGCTCTTCTCGGCCAGGGGTCGTGCGCGGCCGACCTTCGGCCGCAGGTCCGCCGTCGCCGCGGCGCGGGCGACGGCGGTCCCGGCCGCCTCCCGCCACGCCTCGACGAGCGGGGAGCCCGAGTGAACGCGCTCCCGCAGGGTGCGGGCGAACGGGAGGAGGGCGTCGAGCATGGTCTTGTCCCCCTCGCTCGCGCGCCCCAGGTCGACGATCGACTCCGCGAAGGCGTCGACGCCGTCGACGACGGCGGCGGGCGGGTACTCCTCACGGGAGTCCGTCAGCGAGGCGGCGAGCGCCTCGAGCGCCGCCCCCCACAGCACGCCGGACGTGCCGCCGGCCTGCTCCGCCCAGGCCTGGCCGGCGCGCGAGAGGAGCCAGGCTCCGCCCGCACCCCCGTCGATCCGGTCGAGGCGCCGGGTCGCGGCTCCGATGCCCTTGAGCATCCCGCGGCCGTGGTCGCCGTCTCCCGCGACCGCGTCGATCCGGCCGAGCGTCTCCTCCTCGCGCCGCAGCAGCTCGTGGACGGCGGCGAGCGCCTCGCGCACCGTTGCGGCCAGGGCGACGGCGGCGGCGGTCGCCGGCGGGGCGGACTCCTCCGCTCCGGCCTCGGCGTCGGCGCCGCTCGCGGGGACGAGGAGGGCGGCGACGGGAGCCGCGACGCGGCGGTACGCCGGCGTGTACGCGTCGGCGCGCCAGAAGCGCTCCAGCTCGTCGTCGAGCCACTGCAGGGTCAGCGAGACGCCGCCCATGTCGAGGCTCGTGACGAGCTCGCCGACCTCGGGCTCGACGGTCTGCACGCCGGCCTCCTCGAGGCGCCGCGCGATGTGGCGCCAGAGCAGGAACAGCTCCTCGTACTTCGTGGTGCCGAGCCCGTTCAGGATCGGAGCGACGCGGGTCGCGCCTCCCTCCGGCCGGTCGGCGAGCAGCCGGTCGACGAAGAGGTCGGCCAGATCGGCGGCGCGCAGCAGCTCGACGTCGCGGATGCCCGGCTCGCCGTGGATGCCGAGTCCCAGGCCGAGGTGCCCCTCCGGCACGCTGAACAGCGGCTCGGCGGCACCGGGCATCGTGCAGCCCGAGAACGCGACGCCGAGTGTGCGGGTGGCGGCGTTGCAGGCGTTCCCCACCCGCTCGACCTCGTCGAGGGTCAGACCCTCCGCGGCCGCGGCTCCCATCGCCTTGAACACCGAGAAGTCGCCCGCGATGCCGCGGCGCCTCTCGATCTCCTCGGCTGACGCGATGTCGTCGGTGACCACGACGATCCGGGTGTCGACGCCCTCCTTGCGCAGGCGCTCGGCCGCGATGCCGAAGTTCATGATGTCGCCGGCGTAGTTGCCGAAGCTGAACACCACGCCCCGGCCCTGGTCGGCCGCCTTCGCGACGGAGTACGCCTGCGCCGCGGAGGGCGAGGTGAAGATGTTGCCCACCACGGCGCCCGTCGCCAGGCCCGGGCCGACGGTGCCGCAGAAGGCGGGGTAGTGGCCGGAACCGCCGCCGATCACGACCGCCACCTGGGGCGCGGCGCCCTCGGTGCGGTGCGTGACGACGCCTCCCGGCACTCCTCGGAGTCGGTCGGCGTAGAGGGCGAGGAAGCCGGCGAGCTGGTCCTCGGCGAACTCGTCGGGATCGTCGTAGATCGTCGTCATGCGGGTCAGCTCCGCGCATCCGCCGCGACGACCGCCTCGGTCAGCGACGGCACGATGGAGACCTTGACCGACCCTCCCGCGCTGTCGGCGACGAGGTCGAGCGCCTCCTGGAACTGCTCCAGCGGGAATTGGTGCGTGCAGATCTCGTCCATCGGCAGGACGCCGCTCTCGAGCAGCTTGATCGCGGCGGGCCAGCAGTTCGGGCCGAGGTGGGCGCCGAGGACGTTGAGCTCCTTGTCGTCGCTGATGATCGACCAGTCGACGGAGGCGTTGGAGCCGAAGACCGAGTACTCGACGTAGGTGCCGAGCTTGCGCAGGAGGTTGAGGCCCTGCGAGACGGCCGACGGGTGCCCGGTCGCCTCGATGTAGACGTCGGCGCCGTAGCCGCCGGTGAGCTCCTTGACGACGGCGACCGCGTCCTGCTTCGTGATGTTGATCACGATGTCGGCGCCCGCCTTGGTGGCGAGGGCCAGCTTGTCGTCGCTCATGTCCAGGGCGATGACGAGCTTCGGGTTCTTCTGGCGGGTGCCCGCGATCGCGCCGAGGCCGATCGGGCCGGCGCCGGCGATGACGACGACGTCGCCGAACGTGATGCCGCCGCGCTCGACCGCGTGCATCGCGCAGGACAGGGGCTCGCAGAACGCGGCGACCTGCGGGGCGAGGTCGCGGCTGACCGGGTGGGTGAGCGCGCGGGTCGGGACCCGCACGTACTCGGCCATCGCGCCGTCGAAGCCCTTGAAGCCGAACATGTCGTGCGGTCCGCACATCCAGTAGGCGCCCATCAGGCAGTAGCGGCACTCCCAGCAGGGGACGATCTGCTCGCAGGCGATGCGGTCGCCGAGCGCGACGCCGCGCTTGGCGAGTGCCGCGTCGTCGCCGGCGACGACCGTGCCGACGAACTCGTGTCCGGCGATCCGGTCGCGCTCGGCCCAGGCGGGGCGGTTCTCGTCGCCCCAGAACTTGGCGGCGCCGTGGTAGCACTTCAGGTCGCTCGCGCAGACGCCGACGGCGTCGACGCGCAGCAGGAGCTCGCCCTCGGCGGGGACCGGCACGGGCACGGTCTCGAGGCGGTAGTCCTCCGGGCCGTGGACGACGACGGCGCGCATGGTGTCGGGCACGTCGGAGCCGGTGTCTCCCAGCGTCTGCGGGGAAGGGGTCGTGGTGGTCATGGGGGAGCCTCCGTCGGTTCGCGGGGCCGCTTCGTCGCGGCCTTCCAGAACCTACGCGATCCGGAACAGTTGTCAAGAACAGAATTTCTGTTCCTGGATCCGACCTGCGGATCGAGGAGCAATCCGGTCTCGGACCTTGCGGAAATTGTGTGGTGAACATAATTTCTTCGTCGGAGGCCGACGCGCTCGGTCTCCCGCAGCGACGGAGCCGCCCCCCGGACGTCGTCGCTGCAGCACTCCCCGACCAGTGAATGGACCTCCGCGATGATGCGTGCACTCCCTCCCGCCCCGAGCCGGCTCCCGATCGGCGGACGCTCGCCGATCACGGCGGTGCGGCGATGAGCGCCGCCCCGGCCCGGGGCGCGCGCCGCCTCCCGCGCCGCACGCTGATCCTCGGCGGCGTCGTCGTCGTGGCGATCGCCGCGATGGCGTTCAGCACCAAGGTCGTCGGTGCCGACTCGGACCTCGGCGCCGGCCCGGCCGCCTTCTCCGCCGAGGCGTGGGCCGCCGAGAACTTCCCGGTCGTCCAGGAGGGCATCGCCGAGCGCGCGATCGACGCCCCCACCCTCGCCGCGGCGATCGCGGCCGACAGCACCGCCGCCGCCGCGCAGTACGGAGTCCCGGGCGGCACCGGCCCCGAGTTCTCGACCACCTTCACCGGCACGGTCGGCGCAGGACAGAACGGCATCTACCCCGTCACCGTCGAGGGCGTCCCCGCCGACGTGCTCATCCGCGTGCAGACCGGCCCGGCGATCAACGGCACCGACCTCCGCGACGCGACCGGCACCATCGAGTTCGGCCAGTTCACCAACCAGATCGCCTACCAGGACGCGGCGAGCGCCCTCAACGAGCAGCTGAAGACCACGGTCCTCGGCCCGGTGGACACGACCGCGCTCGAGGGCAGGACGATCCAGGTGACCGGAGCCTTCCAGCTGATCAACCCCGCCGGGTGGCTCGTCACGCCGTCCGAGCTGGTGGTCCAGTGAGCGCGCCGGCCCCCGTCGCCGGCATCGGCGAGGTCGTGCTCGAGGCCGTCGACGTGGTCAAGACCTACGGAGCCACCCGCGCGCTCAAGGGCGTCGGCTTCTCCGTCCACCGCGGCCAGGTCACGACCCTCTTCGGCGAGAACGGCGCCGGGAAGTCGACGCTGATGAAGATCCTGTCCGGAGTCGAGCAGCCCACCTCGGGCGGGATCGTCCTGAACGGCGTCCCGGTCGCCTTCGAGGACACGGTCGACGCCCGCGAGCACGGCGTCTCGATCATCCACCAGGAGCTGAGCCTCGCCCCCAACCTCTCGGTGCGCGACAACATCTTCCTCGGCCGCGAGATCACCGGCCCCTCCGGCGTCGACTACGCCGAGGAGGCCCGCCGTGCCCGCGCCGTCCTCGACGAGCTGGGCGAGGACATCGACCCGCTGACGCTCGTCTCGGACCTCCGCCTGGGCCAGCAGCAGCTGATCGAGATCGCCCGAGCCCTCTCGGTCGACGCGCGGATCCTAATCATGGACGAGCCGACCAGCGCTCTCAGCGCCGCCGAGGTGGAGGTGCTCTTCACCGTCATCCACGACCTCACCGCCCGGGGCGTCTCGATCGTCTACATCTCGCACCACCTCGAGGAGGCGCTCGAGATCACCGACCACGCCGTCGTCCTCCGCGACGGCTCGGTCACCGCGACCGCGCCGGCCGCCGACATCGACCTCGCCTGGGTCGTGCGGGCGATGGTCGGCGAGGGCTTCGACCTCGGCTCCCCGCCCACCGGCTACGCGTTCGGCGACGTCGCCCTCTCGGTGCGCGGCGTGAGCGTCGCCGACCCGTCCGTCCCCGGCCGCGACGTCGTCGACCGGATCGACCTCGACGTCCGCAAGGGCGAGATCGTCTGCCTCTACGGACTGATGGGGGCGGGGCGCACCGAGCTGCTCGAGGCCGTCGCCGGCCGCACCGCCGTGACGGCCGGCACCGTCTCCAAGGACGGCCGGGACCTCGCCGGGATGTCGATCGCGCAGCGCATCGACGCGGGCCTGGGCCTCGTGCCCGAGGACCGCCAGCGCGACGGCCTGGTGCAGACCATGACCGTCGGGCGGAACCTCTCGCTGGCGAGCATCGGCTCCTTCGTGAGGGGCCTCTTCCTCTCCCCCCGCCGCGAGGCGGACCTCGTCGCCGACTCCATCCGGACGGTGCACGTGAAGACCGCGGGCGGCGAGGCGATGATCGGCTCCCTCTCCGGAGGCAACCAGCAGAAGGTCGTCATCGGCAAGATGCTCGCCACCCGCCCCGACGTCATCCTCCTCGACGAGCCCAGCCGCGGCATCGACATCGGCGCCAAGGCCGAGGTCTTCAAGCTCCTCGCCGAGCGCGCCCGCGAGGGCCTCGCCGTCGTCTACACCACCTCCGAGGTGGGCGAGTGCCTGAGCATCGCCCACCGGATCGTCGTGATGAGCCGCGGCCGGATCTCGGCCGAGTTCGGCTCGGACGTCTCCAAAGAAGACATCATGGCCGCCTCCGGTGAGGCCGTGATCTCGTGACCACTACCGAACGGAAGCCCTCAATGACCTCCACCGCGACCGGGCAGCGACGCCCCGCGCTCTTCAAGGACGGGTTCGACCTCGGCCGACTGCTGCTGCAGGGGCGCGCGTTCTTCGCCCTGATCGCGATCATCGTCGTGTTCTCGATCCTCTCGCCGAACTACTTCACGGTCGGCAACCTCCTCACGATGTCCTCGCACGTCGCGGTCTACGCGATCCTCGCCATCGGGATGCTCCTCGTCATCCTCAACGGCGGCATCGACCTCTCGGTCGGCTCCACCCTGGGCTTCTCGGGCGTGATCGCCGGATTCCTGATGCAGGGGGTGCAGATCGGCGGAGTGACGCTCTACCCCGCTCTCTGGGTGGTCGTCGTGCTTTCCTGCGGAGCCGGAGCGCTGATCGGCCTGGTCAACGGCGTCCTCGTGGCGCGGTTCAAGGTCGCGCCGTTCGTCGCCACCCTCGGCATGCTCTACGTCGTCCGCGGCGTGGGCCTGCTGATGACCGACGGGCTCACCTACAACGATCTGGCGGGGCAGCCCGAGCTCGGCAACACCGGATTCGACTGGCTGGGCTTCAACCGCCTGCTCGGCCTGCCGATCGGCGTCGTGATCATGATCGTCGTCGCGGTCGTCGTCAGCCTGCTCCTGAACCGCACGGTGTTCGGCCGCTGGCTCTACGCCTCGGGCGGCAACGAGCGCGCCTCCGAGCTCTCGGGCGTCCCGGTGAAGCGGGTGAAGGTCCGCGTCTACGTGCTGTCGGGCCTGTTCGCCTCGATCGCCGGGCTCATCCTCTCCTCCGAGCTCACCAGCGCCAGCCCCACCGCCGGCAGCTCGTACGAGCTCACCGCGATCGCCGCCGTCGTGATCGGCGGCGCCGCGCTCACCGGAGGAGTCGGCACGGTCCGCGGCACGCTGCTCGGCGCGTTCGTCATCGGCTTCCTCTCCGACGGCCTCGTGATCATCGGCGTCTCGTCGTACTGGCAGACCGTCTTCACCGGCGCGGTGATCGTCTTCGCCGTCCTGCTGAACGCGGTGCAGTACCGCGGGAGGCCCCGGCGCGGCGGGGCCGGCTCCGGCCCGCGGCCCGCCTCCGACTCGGGCGCACCCCTGCCCGTCCCCCAGACATCGGGCACCCCGGCCGCCTAGGCCGATCCGCCCGAGAAGACCTCGATCGGCCACCGCCGATCGGACCACAGTGAAAGGAACAACAATGAACCGCAAGCTGGCAACGGTGCTCGCCGCGGGCGCGGGGCTCACCCTCGTCCTCTCCGGATGCTCCTCCGACTCGGGCGCCTCCTCCTCCGGGTCCTCCGCGGGCACGGGCTCCTCGGAGGGCGGGCTGATCTCGATCATCGTCAACGACCCCGCCAACCCCTACTGGCAGACCGAGGGCGATGTGGCGAAGTCCGAGGCGGAGTCGCTGGGCTACACCGCGAACGTGGGCGCCTCCAAGGGCGACACGAACACCGAGAGCACGCTCATCGACACGGCCATCACGAACAAGTCGGTCGCGATCATCCTCGACCCGGCGAACGCCGACGGATCGGTCGGAGCGGTGAAGAAGGCGGACGCCGCCGGCATCCCGGTGATCCTCGTGAACGCCGAGATCAACGAGACCGGGCTCGCGAAGGCGCAGCTCGTCTCGAACAACGCGCAGGGAGCCGCGCTCGGCGCCCAGCAGTGGGTGGCCGACGTGGGCGACACCGGGAACTACGCCGAGCTGTTCGGATCCCCCTCCGACAACAACGCGCAGACCCGCTCCAACGGCTACGCCACGGTCATCTCGCAGTACCCCGGCCTCGTCGAGGTCGCGAACCAGGTCGGCAACTGGGACCGCACGCAGGGCCACGACAAGATGCAGTCGATCCTGCAGGCGAACCCCGACGTGACCGGCGTCATCTCCGGCAACGACGAGATGGCGCTCGGCGCGATCGCCGCGCTCAAGGAGGCGGGCAAGCTCGACCAGGTCAAGGTCGGCGGCTTCGACGGCTCCCCCGACGCGATCGACGCGGTCAAGGCCGGCGAGCTGCAGTACACCGTGCTCCAGCCCGTCGCGACCTTCGCCGCGGAGGCCGTCAAGCAGGCCGACTCCTTCCTCCGCACCGGCGAGACCGGCGCCTCGGAGGAGAAGCAGGCCTTCGACTGCATCCTGATCACCAAGGACAACGCCGACAAGGTCACCGAGCCCTTCACCCTCTCGGAGTGATCCCGACCGAATGACGTCCGCGACCGCCGGCCCGGCCCCCCTCCGGGCCGGCGGTCGCGGCCGACGGCCCCTCTGCGGAGCGGCCGGGAACAGGAGAGAATGTCGCACGTGACTCCGCCCTCCCCGTCGTCCCGGAACGAGAGGTTCCCGCTCGACGTCGTCTTCCAGGCGGCGCGGATGTACTACGTGGAGGATGCCACCCAGGTCGAGATCGCCTCCCGCCTCGACGTCTCCCGCCCCACGGTGAGCCGCCTCATCGCGGAGGCCCGCCGGCTCGGCCTCGTGCGCATCACCGTCGTCGACCCGTTCGAGGACGCGACCGCCGGCACGGCCGACGCCCTGCGCGACGCCCTGGGGCTCCGCTCCGTCCACCTGGCCGCGGTCACGCACGCCTCCACGCTCGGCCGCGACCTCGCGGTCCCCGTGGCCGCCGCCCTCGCCGAGATGGAGCTGCGCAGCGGCGACGCCCTGCTGATGTCCCTCGGCCGGACCGTGCACGACATCGCCCGGTCGGGCCTGCTCCCCCGGCTCCCCGGGGTCACCATGGTCCCGGCCGTGGGCGGGCAGGCGGAGCCGCAGCCCTGGTTCCAGACCAACGAGATCACCCGGATGGCCGCCGAAGCCAGCGGAGCGCGGTCCAGCTTCCTCTTCGCCCAGTCGTTCCCGAGTCCCGCGATGCGCTCCGGCCTCGAGGAGGACCCCGCCTTCCTCGAGGTGCGGAAGCTGTGGAGCACCGCGAAGGGCGCTCTGCTCGGGATCGGCGCACCGACGGCGACGCGCGACAACCTGTCGTCGGGCCTGCCCTCGGACGAGGGCCTCTTCGACGACGCGGCGGGCGACGTCTGCCTCAACTTCTTCCATGCCGACGGGAGCGCCCTCGAGTTCCCGGGCAGCGACCGGATGGTCCGCGTCTCGCGCGAGGACCTGGCCGCCGTGCCGCACGCCGTGGGCGTGGCGGTCGGGGCGGAGAAGACCGCGAGCATCATCGGCGCCGTCCGCGGCTCGCTGATCAACACGCTCGTGACGGACGCCGCGACGGCCGCGGCCATCCTCGCCGCCCTCTGAGCGCCGGCCGCCGCTCCCCCACTGTCCAGAAGTTGTCGCACTCGACACCCGAGTGCGACAACTTCTGGAGAGTCGAGGAGCGGCCGTCCCGCAGCGATCCGCGTCAGGGCTGCGTGAACGCGACCTTCTGCACGCTGGTGCGTCCGTCGAGCGTCGTCGTCGTGATGCGCATGCTGTACGACCCGGCCGGGGCGACGGCGCCGTTCGTCAGACGTCCGTCCCAGGCGAGGGTCTGCCGGCCCGCGAGGTGGCGGATCGACGAGGTCAGCTGCTTCGCGACTCCGCCGGACGCCGTGAGCACCGCGACACTGGTCGTCGCACCGTCGCCGGTCATCCAGTCGAGCGTCGTCGTGCCGCCGGGGCGGGTCACCGCGGGCGCCGAGACCACGAACGCCGGCGTCCGGCCGAGCGTCGCGGTCGCGTGGCCGTCGGCGACGGTCAGCGCCGTGCTGCCCGCGGTGGTCCGGATCGACGCCGTCGCCCCCGAGACCTGCACCGAGGCCGTCGACGGGCCCGCGGTGTAGAGCGCCTGCACCGTCTCGGTCGGCGTCTGCAGCACCGTCCCGTGCAGATTCACTCCGTAGTCGGCCGTCACGTCGTCGATCGAGACCGTGCCGGAGGAGATGCCCGACATCGCTTTGTAGACGAAGGCGTCCACGAGCTTCACCGGGTAGTCCCACACCCCGTCCCCGTCGCCGCCGGAGTGCGTGTAGTTCGCGTTCAGCCCGTCCGAGAACAGCGTCATCTTCTGCCACGGCGAGCCGCCGACGTTGCCGACGAGGCCCTGGAAGGTCTCCCCGGTCGCGTCCTGCAGCTTCAGGTAGACGGGGCTGGTGCTCGCGTCGCCGCTGACCCAGACCGAGACCGCTGTCGGCGAGCCGGGGAGGGTGCGCGAGGTGTGCAGCTGCGCGCCCTTCGAGGCGCCGGAGAAGTCGTACGTCAGCTTCAGCGCACCCGAGCCGGAGTAGCCGGTCGACGTCGCGGCCAGCGAGGCGGTCCCGCCGCCGATCGGCGCCACGGCCCATCCGCTCGTGGAGGCGAGGTCGTCGACCTTCACCGGCGAGGCGGAGGCGGTCGCGCTCGCCCGGCCGACCGCGGTGCCGGTCGCGAGGACCGCGCCGACCTCCTTCAGCGCCGCGTACGCGGGCTTCTGCCGGCCGGAGCGCTCGGTCACCGAGAAGGTGTCCAGCGGCGCCTGCGGGTCGGGGCCTCCGACGAGGTTGTACCAGGCGATCGCCTTGATCCCGCGGGCCGCGGCGTCGAGGTAGGAGCGCGAGAGGTACGACGCCTGATCGGCCTCGCTGGTGGCGCCGGTGCAGGTGGTGCAGGTCGCCCAGCTGACCTCGGTGATCCACAGGCTCCGGCCCGGCGCGCTGCGGGTGAGGAAGTTCTGCGCCGCGTCGAGGTAGGTCGGGATCGCTCCCGTCTCGGGCGCTCCGTCGACCGTGTACGTGTGGATCGCGAGTCCGTCGAAGGAGTCGCCCGCCCCGGCCGCCAGCACGCCCGCCATGAACGGGTCGCTGAACTGGTCGAGCCCGCCGACCAGCACGGTCGCGGTCGGGTCCACGGCCTTGATCGCCGTGTACGCGGCCTTCAGCATCTCGCCGTACTGGCCGGCCGTGGCGCCTCCGCGCCAGTAGTAGTCGGTGTTCGGCTCGTTCCACACCTCCCAGACGTTCACGCGGTCCTTGTACCGGGCCACGGTCGCCGCCGCGTACGACGCGAAGTCGGCGTTGCTGCGCGGCGGGTAGTACTGGGCGTCCTCCGCCGCGGTGCCGGCCGGGGCCGACGAGGCCCAGGGCGCGGAGTAGGCGAGCTTCCCGATCATGTCGACGTTGCGCGCCTGGCTGATCGCGACGGCCTGGTCGAACTTCGCCCAGTCGTAGAAGCCCTTCCGCGGCTCGACGCGCTTCCACTCGAACTCCTCGCGGGCCCAGCGCACCTGCGCGTCCTCGAGGAGGGCGGCCTGCCGGTCGGCCTCGACGGGCGAGTCCTGCTCGGTGAGGAAGCTGTTGATGCCGCTGATCGACGTGGGCGACGCCTCGGTGACCCGGGCGCTCACTCCGGTGAGGTAGGGGCGGGTCGCCGTGGCGGCTCCCGAGAGCGCGCCGTCGGCGGTCGTGTCCCAGGTGAGGCGTCCGGCGATGCTGCCGGCCATCGCGGCTCCGCTGTCGTCGGTGCCGTCGTAGGCCGCGGTGATCTCGCCCGCGGCGGCGGCGGTCCCGCCGAAGGTGCGGGTGCGGCCGGCGCTGTCGCGCAGCACCAGGGCGTAGTCGCCGGGCCCGCCCGCCGTGAAGCGGACGGTCGTGGTGGCCGCGTTCTCGCGGGAGAAGCGGGCGGCGCTCGCGGTCGGCAGGGTCCAGTCCTTGTCGAGGACGCGCAGGTTGTCGAGCACGACGGTGCCGGTGGCGGGGGCCGAGGCGCCGTTGCGCACCACGTTGATCCGCACCAGCGAGACCGGGTAGTCGAGCACGCCGTCGTCGTTGCCGAGGTGGGTGTTCGCGGCGGGCGACCGGAGGTCGATCGTCGCGGTCGTCCACCGGCTGAGGCTCATCGCGTCGACGCGGTAGAAGAACATCTCGCCGGTGGCGTCGCGCAGCTTGAGGAACACGGTGTTCCAGCTGCTGTCGCCGAGCAGGTCGACCTTGAGCGCGGTCGCGGGCTGCGTCAGCAGCGGCACCGGAGTCGTCGCGGTCTCGATCTCGGCGTCGGCGCGGGAGAGGTCGTAGGAGATCTTCAGCGCGCCCGAACCCTCGGTGCGGGTGGCCGAGGTCGAGGGGGTCGCGGTGCCGGCGGCCTGCACCCAGTCGGTCCCGGCGGAGTCGAAGGACTGCGCGAGGCTCGCGTCCGCGTCGATCTCCGCAAGGGTCAGCAGGAGCGGGATCCCGCTGCGGGTGGCGTTCGAGGCGAGGACGCCGTCGTCCGTCCCGTCCTGGGAGAAGACGCCGCTGACGTCGCCGCGCATGCGGGTCCCGGAGTCGTCCGAGCCGTCCCAGGTCAGGGTGACCGGGCCGGCCGCGGCCGCACGCCCGGTGATCGTCTTCACGCGCCCCTCCTTGTCGCGCAGCTCGAGGCGGTGGTCGCCCGGGCCTGCCGCGGTGAAGGAGAACGAGGTGGTCGCCGAGGCGCCGGGGGTGAAGAACGCGGTCGCGGCCGTCGGCAGCGACCAGCCGGTGGCGAGGGTGCGCAGGTTGTCGAGCACGACGGTCCCGGTGGCGGGCTGGCTGCCGTTGCGCACGATGATCACGCCGGAGAGCTTCACCGGGAAGTCGAGCACCTGGTCGCCGTCGCCGCCCTCGATCAGCGCGGCCGGAGCGGTGAGGTCGACGTCGATCGTCGCCCACGCCGTCGAGCGCATCGCGTCGAGCCGGTAGGTGAAGGTCTCGCCCGAGGCGTCGCGGAGGCGCGTGTAGACGGTGTTGTAGGTGCCGTCGCCCTTGAGGTCGATCCGGAGCGAGGAGGCCGGCTTCGCGATCACGGTCGCGGGGGTGCTCTGCACCGTCTCGACCAGGCCCGACGAGACGTCGTAGTCGATCCGCTGGGCATAGGAGCCCTGGGTCTTCTGCGCGCTGGTGCGCGAGACCGCCGCCGAGCCCATCGCGACGCTCCAGCCCGACGCCGCGCCCTCGAAGCCCTCGACCACGCTGGTCGTCGACGGCTGCGCCGCGGCGACGGTCAGCAGGGTCGGAGTCGCCGAGCGGGTCCGCGACGCGGAGAACTGCCCGTCCGGGGTCGAGTCCTGCAGGAAGGTGCTGCGGATCGGGCCGTCCATCTCCTGGCCGTCGTCGGCCTTCCCGTCCCACTGCACGGCGGTCTCGCCGGGCTCCGCGAGGGTGCCGGTGAGGGAGCGGCTGCGGCCGGTGCCGTCGCGGAGGACGATCATCCAGTCGCCGGCCGTGGCGGCCGAGAACGCGAGGCTCGCGACTCCGCCCTCCGACGGCACGAGGAACTCGGTGTCGGCGACCGGCATCGTCCACCGGCTGCTCACCGCGCGCAGGTTGTCGAGCACGAGCGAGCCGGTGGCGGACTGCTCGCCGTTGCGCACGACGTAGAAGCCGGTCAGCGTCAGCGGCATGTCGAGCACGGAGTCGGCGTTGCCCCCCTCGGCGAGCACCGGGTCCTGGGTGAGGTCGATGGGCACCGTGGTCCAGGTGGTCTGCCGCATCGCGTCCATCCGGTAGGTGAACGCCTCGCCGCTCGCGTCGGTGACGCGGAGGTAGACCGTGTTGTAGCTGCCGTCGCCCTTGAGGTCGACCTTCAGCCCCGTGACCGGGCCGGTGGCGACGTCGAGCGGAGCGGTCCGCGTGATGCCGGCCATGCCGTCGGTGAGGTCGTAGTCGACGGCGAGCGCGTCGGTGCCCTCGGTGCCGGTCGCGCCGCCCCCGGCCGCGGAGGCGCGGCGCAGGGTGGCGGATCCGGTGGCGACTCCCCAGCCGGCGTCTCCGCCGTCGAAGGCCTCGACCACCGAGGTCGCGTCGGGGTCGTCGGCCGCGGCCAGGGTGAGCAGGAACGGGACGCCGGTCGTCGTCGCGGCGGCGAGGGAGCCGTCGGCCGAGTCGTCCTGGCGGAGCACCGCGCGCACGTCGCCGGTCATCGCGGCTCCGGAGTCGTCGCGTCCGTCCCAGTCGACGGCGACGGGACCCGCCGCGGCGGCCGTGCCGGTGAGGGTGCGCGAGAGCCCGGCGGCGTCCGCGAGCCGCAGCTCCCAGTCGCCCGCGGATCCGGCGTCGAAGGAGAGCGCGGCGCTCGCCCCGGCGGCGACGTAGGTCGAGGCGGCGACGGGGAGGGTCCAGCCGGTGGTGTCCGCGCGCAGGTCGTCGAGGGCGAACGTGCCCGTCGGCGGCTGCTCGCCGTTGCGGACCACGAGGACGCCGGCCACGGTGAGCGGCGCGTCCATGACTCCGTTGCCGTCGCCGCCGTCGCGGGCCACCGGCTCCGCGGTCAGGTCGACGGTGAGCGTCTGCCACTGGGTCGAGCGCATCGCGTCGACGCGGTGCACGAAGGTCTCGCCGCTCGTGTCGCGGACCCGCAGGTAGACGGTGTTGTAGGAGCCGTCGCCGCGGAGGTCGACCGTCAGGGCCGAGGCGGGCGCGGGGATGACGGGCGCCTGCAGCGGGTCGAAGCCGAGCTCGGCGAGCCCCCCGGTGACGTCGTACGCGACCTCGAGCGACGAGTCGCCCTCCGTGCTGTCGTCGGAGACGGCCGTGGAGGCCGTGCCGGTCACCGTCGCGAGCGCGGGCGAGCCGCTCTCGAAGCCCGTCACGGGAGTGGTCCCGGGAGTCGCGGCCGACGCGGCGCTCGGCGCCGTGAGCAGGCCCGCGACGAGGGCGGCGGTGACGAGGAGGACTGTTCGGGCACGGGACATGGGGGCACTCCGCTGGGCGTCGGATCGAGGATCGAACGCTCGCCTGGGGGTGATGGCGAGCCGGCCGCATCGACGACCTGCGCGTCACGCTAGGACCGGCGGGGGTACTCGGAAGGGCGCGGAGGAAAGCTCGATTCGCCCGCACTCGAAGAGGGGTGGCGGGCCGGGGCGGATCCCCTCGGGCGATATCACGAGGGCCGATCCGCGCGCCAGCCCTCGCAGAGAGGGCAGACGGGGCGCTGAGAGGAACGCTATCCGGTGCGGCGCCGGAGCGCACGCCTCACTTCGTTCGAGTGCTCTCAGGTCCAGTCGAGAGCGGAGCGCTCGGCCCAGTAGCGGGCCGGATCCACGGCGAGCGCCGGGAGATCCGCGAGCTCCACAGGCTGCGCGCGCAGGTTGGCCCGCAGCTGCTCCGGAGTCGCCGCGCCGCTCAGCACGACGTCGGCCCAGGGCTGCGCGAGGGCGGCCCCCAGGGCGACGGCGTCCGGCGCGGCGCCGGCGTGCTCGATCGGGTGCGCCACGAGCCTCCCGTTGGCGAGGGCCTCCTTGACCACCACCAGCCAGCCGTCGTCGTGCGCGGCGGCGAGCGCCCGGCCCGCGGACTGCTCGAGCGGGTTCCAGGTGCTCTGGACCGCGCTGAACGGCGACTCCGGGATCGCGCGGGCGAGCTCGATCACGCGCGCCTGCTCGGGTCCGCTGGTGGAGAGGCCGACGCGCACTCCGGAGCCCGCGAGGCCGCGTAGTCGGTCCAGCAGCGGGCGGTCGGTGAGGGCCGGGCTCTCGGGAGTGATCGAGTGGACGAGGTAGGAGTCGGGCGCCGAGCCGAGCGCGTCGAGCGTGAGCGGCCACTGGCGGTCGAGCATCGCGACCGAGTGCTCCTTGCGCTCGTGCACCGGCGCGTCCATCGCCCACCCGCCGACGTACTCGTAGCCCCACTTCGACTCGATCGTGAGCGCCGCACGCCGTTCCGGATGCCGGGCGAGCCAGCCGCCGAGGAACTCCTCCGCCCGCCCGTAGGAGCGCGCGGCGTCGAGGAAGCGGACGCCGGCGTCCCACGCCGCGTCGAGCAGCAGGTGCGTGCGCTCCCGCAGCGCGTCGACGCTCCGCTCGGCCGCAGGGCCGAGGTCGTCGTCGCGCCCTGCCGTGATGTACGCCGGCCGGCCCACGGCCGCCAGCCCGATCCCGAAGCGCTGCATCCCGCCCACGGTACGCCCGTCCCGGGGCTGCGGCAGCCGCTAGCGTCGAGCGGTGACCTCCGCCCTCGACCGCAGCATCCTCCGGCTCGCCGTCCCGGCGCTGGGCTCGCTGGTCGCCGAGCCGCTGTTCCTGCTCACCGACTCCGCCCTGGTCGGCCATCTCGGCGCCGTCCCGCTCGCCGGGCTCGCGCTGGGCGGCACGGTGCTGCAGACGATCGTCGGCCTCATGGTCTTCCTCGCGTACAGCACCACTCCGCGGGTCGGCCGGGCCCTCGGCGAGGGCGACGAGCGGAGGGCCGTGGCGGCCGGGATCGACGGCGGCTGGCTGGCCCTGCTCCTCGGCGCCGGCATCGCCGTGGTGGGCGCGCTGACCGCTCCGGCCGTCGTGGCGCTCTTCGGCGCGGAACCGGCGGTGGCCGAGGCGGGCGTGCGGTACCTGGCGGTGAGCATGGCCGGGATCCCCGCCATGCTCGGCGTCTTCGCGCTCACCGGGCTCCTCCGCGGCTTCCAGGACACCCGCACTCCGCTGGTGATCGCCGCCGGCGGATTCGCCCTCAACGCCGCTCTCAACGCCGTGCTGATCTACCCGGCCGGCCTGGGGATAACCGGCTCCGCACTGGGGACGGTGATCGCGCAGTGGGCCATGCTCGCGGCCTACGCGGGAGTCGCGCTGCGGCTCGCCCGGAGGGTCGGCGCGCCGCTGCGGCCGCACCTCGCTGGCCTGGCCTCGTCCGCGGGATCCGGCGGCTGGATGCTGCTGCGCACCGCGAGCCTCCGCGCGGCGATCCTTCTCGCGGTCGCGACCGCCACCTCGCTCGGGGCGGAGGAGCTGGGCGCCTTCCAGGTGGCGATGACGCTGTTCTCGACGGTCGCCTTCGCCCTCGACGCGGTCGCGATCGCCGCACAGGCGCTGCTGGGCCGCCTCCTCGGCGCGGGCGACGCCGAGCAGGCCCGCGCCGTCACGAAACGCTGTGTGACCTGGGGAATCGGTGCGGGTGCAGTGCTCGGAGCGCTGGTCACCGGTCTGAGCGGTGTCCTGCCGTACGTCTTCTCGAGCGACCCGGAGGTGCTGCGGCTGCTGCCCGCGGCGATCGCCGTCGTGGGCCTCACCGCTCCGCTCGGCGGCTACGTCTTCGTGCTCGACGGCGTGCTGATCGGCGCCGGCGACGGCCGCTACCTGGCGCTCAGCGGCCTCGCGAACCTCGCCATCTTCGTCCCGCTCGCCCTGCTCGCCCCCGCCGCGCCCGCCGAATGGCGCCTCCTCGCGCTCTGGCTCGCCTTCGCCGTCGGCTTCCTCGGCGCCCGCGCGGTCACCCTCGGGCTCCGGGTCCGCAGCGACGTCTGGCTCCGCTGACCGCACTCCTCCCCTGTGGAGAAGCCTGTGGACAACTCCGGTCAGCGCGGCGGTGCGCTGGTGTTCCCGCGGTGGAAGACGGCGTGGAAGCAGACCGCCTCCGCCTCCTCGTCGGCCAGGAGCGCGACCGCGGCCCGTCCCGCCGCACGGCCCTTCTCGACCGCGGGCTGGGCCATCGTCGTGAGGTCGTACTCGGCCGCGAGACCGGGCACCTGCACGCCGTCGAAGCCGACCACCGAGAGGTCCTCGGGCACGCGCAGCCCGCGCTCCTCCGCCGCGAGGATCACGCCCGCGGCCAGCAGATCGCTCTGCGCGACGACCGCGGTCGGCGGCTCCGCCCCCTCGAGCAGCGTGCGGCCCGCGGCGACGCCCTCTTCGACCGAGCTCGCCGCGGCGGCGACGACCGACGCGTCCGGGAAGACGTCCTGCACGCCGAGGAGGCGGTCGACCGGAGTGATGCTGGGGCTCGAGCGCCAGCCGGGCGGGATCGCGCCGCGGCGGCGGTCCTTCGCGAACGGGAGCGAGACCACCGCGACCCGCTCGTGGCCGAGCTCGCGCAGGTGCTCCGCGAGGGTGCGGCTGGCCTCGCGGTTGTCGAGCGAGATCACGGCGCCGCCCAGCTCCGAGAGGCCCTCGACCACGACGACCGGCACCCCCCGGCGGCGCAGCACGGCGACGGAGTCGTCGACCGACGGGCTGCAGCCGACCAGGATCATCGCGTCGACCGGGGCGGTCGCCAGCAGGCCCGCGCCGTCGCCGGTCTCGGTGAGCAGCAGGATCCCGGCGTCGACCCCGCCGAGCACGTCGGCGATCCCGTCGAGCATGGCGATCTTGATCGGGTCGCGGAACGCGTGCAGCATCCGCTCGTCCACGACGACCCCCACGATCCCCGAGCGGCCGCGGCGGAGCGAGCGCGCCCGCGGGTCGGGGCCGGCGTAGTCGAGCTCGGACGCCGCGCGCAGCACCCGCTCCTTCGTGGCCTCCGAGACGGGGCCGGAGCCGCTGAAGACCAGCGAGGCGGTGGAGGGGGACACTCCGGCCCGGCTCGCGACGCGGGCGAGCGTCGGCCGGGGGCTCTTGCGGGGTTCCACGTTCCTCCTCGTGGGGGCGGCGCACTCGTCGTCGGTTGACCGGCCCCGGGGTTCCGGATAGCTTAGACCGGCTCGCTTCGAATCGATTCGACCGTGCCTCTCGATCCGGTGTCCGGATCCCGCCCGCACCAGGAGAACCGCCATGACCTCGACGTCCGCGCTCACGCGCCCGCAGCTGGTCGCCTGGCGAAACGCCGTCTTCACGATCTTCGTCCTCAGCGGGATCTCGATCGCCACCTGGGTCTCGCGCACCCCCGCCATCCGCGACGAGCTCCAGCTCTCGACCGCCGGAGTGGGCCTGCTGATCCTCTCGATGTCGATCGGCGCGATCGTCGGACTCGCGTTCTCGACGCCGGTCATGGGCGCGATCGGCGCCCGGCGCGGCATGGCGCTCGGTCTCACCGTCTCGGCGGCGGGGCTCGCGGTGCTGGGCGTCTCGGCCGACGTCATCGGCGTCCTCCCCGCGGCCTTCGCCGGCATGGCGATGCTCGGCTTCGGCAATGGAGCGGTCGACGTGATGATGAACGTCGAGGGAGCGGCCAACGAGAAGGCCTTCGGCAAGACGCTCCTGCCGCTGTTCCACGCCTTCTTCAGCCTCGGCACCGTGGCCGGCGCACTGATCGGCGCGGGCGCCTCCGCTCTGGCCGTGCCCGTCGCCGTCCACCTCGGCGCGATCGCCGTGGTGATCGCCGTGACCGCGGTGATCGCGATCCGCTTCGTCCCGGTCCGCGAGGAGCTCGACACCTCCGGCGCGGCGACCACGGTGAAGCCGCCGGTCCGCGAGCGCGTCGCCGCCTCCCTCGGCGTCTGGCGCGACGGCCGCCTCGTCCTCATCGGCCTGATCATGCTGGGCATGGCCTTCGCCGAGGGCTCCGCGAACGACTGGCTGACCCTGGCGATGGTCGACGGCCACGGCACCGACAAGACGACCGCCGCCGTCGTGTTCGGCGTGTTCGTCGCCGCCATGACGGTCGGACGCGTGATCGGCGGACCCGTGCTCGACCGCTTCGGCCGCGTCCCGGTGCTGCGCGCCTCCGCCGGGCTCGCGATCGTCGGCATCCTGCTGTTCATCCTCGCCCCGGTCGACGCGCTCGTCGTCGTCGGCGCGGTCGCCTGGGGTCTGGGCTGCTCGCTCGGCTTCCCGGTGGGCATGTCGGCCGCGGCGGAGGGGCCGCACTCGGCCGCCCGCGTCAGCGCGGTGGCGATGCTCGGCTACGTCGCGTTCCTGGTCGGACCGCCGGCGATCGGCTTCCTCGGCGAGCACTACGGCCTGCTGAACGCCCTCTTCCTGGTGCTGGCCCTGGTCGTCGTGGCCGGGCTCGCCTCCCCCGCCGCCCGCAGCCGGCGGAGCTGACCGCCCCGCTCCACGCGCCTCCGCAAGCCCCCATGCGGCCCGGGCGCCCCGGCGCGCCTCCCCCTAGGCTTCCCGGGACGGCGGCGGAGGGGGAGCGGATGCGGTACCGAGCGCGCGACGGCGCCCTGCTCCACGTCGACGAGCACGGAGCCGGTCAGGGGCGGCCCCTGGTGGTCGTCCCCGGTGAGCCGGAGCGCCACCCCTCCTATCTCGGCTCGTTCGCCTCGATCGCCTGCACGCGCCGCGTCCTCGTGCTGCACCCGCGCGGAGTGGGCGACTCCTCGGAGCTGCCTCCCGCTCCCCCGGCCACGACGGCCGCCGACGTGGAGGACCTGCGCCGCCACCTCGGCGTCGACGAGCTCGATCTCGCCGCGCACGACTCCGGCTGCCGCGCCGTCCTGCTCGCCGCCGTGGACGCGCCCGAGCGCATCGCCCACCTGCTCCTGATCGCCCCCGGCACCGCCTGGCTCGGGATCGACGACCGGGCTGCCGGTCCCACGCCTCCCGCCGGCTCCGACGACACCGCGGCGATCCGCGACGCTCTGCAGCGCCTCGACTGCCCCGCGGTCGTCCTCGGCGGCGAGGACGATCCGGTGACGGGCGTCGCCGCTCTGGAGGCGCTCACCGCGCTCCTGCCGCAGGCGAGCCTGGCCGTCATCGAGTCGAGCGGCCACCACCCGTGGGCGGAGGCGCCGGCCGAGTTCGCGGTCGCGCTGCGCGCCTCGCTCTCGGTGCCGCCGCCCGCTCCTCCGCTCGGCCGCCGGCCTCCCGTCGCCGCGCGCTGAGCCGGGAGCCCGCCGGAGCCGCGCCGTCTATCCTCGACGGGTGCGTCTCGTCATCGCGCGCTGCTCCGTCGACTACACCGGCCGTCTCAGCGCCCACCTCCCGCTCGCCACCCGCCTCCTGCTCGTCAAGGCCGACGGGAGCGTCCTCATCCACTCCGACGGCGGCTCCTACAAGCCGCTGAACTGGATGAGCCCGCCCTGCACGCTGATCACGGGCGAGCCCGACGAGGAGGCGCGCGCCGCGGGAGTGACGCAGCAGTGGACCGTCGCGCACCGCAAGACCGGCGACGCTCTCGTCGTCTCGATCCACGAGGTGCTGCACGATTCGGCGCACGAGCTCGGCGTCGATCCGGGACTCGTGAAGGACGGAGTGGAGTCGCATCTCCAGCGCCTTCTCGCTGAGCAGATCGGCCTCCTCGGAGAGGGGCACACTCTCGTCCGGCGCGAGTACATGACCGCGATCGGCCCGGTCGACATCCTCGCCCGCGATTCCTCGGGAGCCGCCGTCGCCGTCGAGATCAAGCGCCGCGGCGAGATCGACGGAGTCGAGCAGCTCACCCGCTATCTCGAGCTGATGAATCGCGATCCGCACCTCTTCCCGGTGACGGGAGTCTTCGCCGCTCAGGAGATCAAGCCGCAGGCGCGGACTCTCGCCGAGGACCGCGGAATCCGCTGCGTGGTGCTCGACTACGAGGCCATGCGCGGCACCGACGACTCCCACACGCGCCTGTTCTGACAGGCACGGCGACAGGCACGGCGAAGACGCGGCGACAGGCACGGCGAAGGCCCCCGCGATCGGATCACGGGGGCCTTCCGCTCACCGGGCGCGAGGCCCGGGAATGCGGCGTCTCACCGGGCCGAGAGCCCGGCGGCCGCTACTTGTGGGCGGCCTGGTAGGCGGCCTGGACCTCGGAGGGGATGCGTCCGCGGTCGGAGACCGGGTGGCCGTTGGCGTTCGCCCACTCGCGGATGGCCTTGAGCTGCTTGGGGTCGCTCTTGGAGGCGGTCGCGACGCTCGTGGCGGCCGCGGGGCGCGAGCCGACGCGGCGGGCGCTCGAGACGAACTTCTCGAGCGCCGAGTGGAGCTCGGCGATGTTGTCGGGGCCGAGATCGATCTCGTAGTTGGCGCCCTCGATGCTGAAGCGGACGGTACCGCCGTCACCGGAATCGATAAGGGTTCCGTCGATATCGTCGACAAGCGTGATCTTCTGGGCCACTTTTCCTCCTGGAGTTCGCGGGACCGGACTGTCTCGACCCGGACCGGAAGAGACATTACCCCCTTTCACAATCGAGTGCGCCATGAATGGCGCCATTCGTCCCTTTCTCGCGCCATGTCGAGGGGAATGTTCAGGATAAGCGGAGGCAATCAGGGCGGAATCGAGCTGTTCGCCACCAGCCGTCGAATAGAGGACACGGTGTCCGCAGACGGCCGTAACGATTCCGGACACCGATCGCGCGCATTCCCGGGAACCGGACCCGGCGATTCCGATCACGCCCCGGTCTTCGTTAGCGTGGAGTCATGGCACGACGAGGCGGACCCCCTGCACGCCCGGCGCGACCCGGTCCGTACCGCAATGCGGAGGCTCGGGAAGCACTGGAGGCGCTCGTCGCCGCTCCCACCGCCGAGGCCGTCGACCGGCTGCTCGAGGCCTGCCTCGACGGCTCCCTCGTGGTCGACGTCACGGGCTCCCAGCCCGGAGGCGTGCCGCACGTCCGCACCGTCGCGACGACCACCGGGGAGCAGGTCCTGCCGCTGTTCACCTCCACGGACGAGGTGCGCACCGCGGTCCCCCGGCAGCAGCATCCGCGGGTGCAGATGCTGGTCCTCCCCGGACGCGAGGCCTTCGCGCTGATCCGCACCGCCGACTTCGTCGCCGTGCAGCTCGACCCCGGCTCGATCGCCCAGGTCGTCACCCGTTCGTTCGTCGAACGGGCTCTGGACGCCGAACGGCCGTAGAGTGTGGCCCCCGGCGGGGCAGCGCCGGCGTCACCCCGTCCTCCGAGGTCAGGAGCCCGCCATGTCCGACACGACCCTCGCCGCCACCGGCCTCGACGCGCGAGCCGGCACCTGGTCCTGCATCCTGTTCGACCTCGACGGCACGATCACCGACTCGGCCCCCGGCATCACCGGCACCCTCGTCGAGACCTTCGTCGAGCTGGGCCGACCCGTGCCCGCTCCGGCCGAGCTGCTGGCCTACGTCGGCCCTCCGCTGCTCGAGGCGTTCCGCGAGCTCGGCGGGATGACCGTGGAGGAGGCGCAGGCCGCGCTCGTGGTCTACCGCCGCCGCTACAACGCGGGCGGGCTGTTCGACTCCTCGGTCTACCCGGGGCTGCCCGAGGTGCTCGCGCGCATCGCCGAGGCCGGCGTGCCGCTCTCGCTCGCGACCTCCAAGCCGGAGTCGGCGGCCACGCGCATCCTCGAGCACTACGGCCTGGCGCAGTACTTCACGGTGATCTGCGGCGCCTCCGAGGACGAGGTCCGCAGCGCCAAGGCCGACGTCGTGGAGGAGGCGCTGCGCCGGCTCCGCGAGCTCGGCGTCGACCTCTCGGCACCGGTGATGGTGGGCGACCGCGAGCACGACGTGCAGGGCGCCGCCGCCCACGGCGTGCCGACGATCATGGTCGAGTGGGGATACGGATCGCCGCTCGAGGCGGTCGGGACGATCGCGCTGGTGTCCGGTGCCGAGGAGCTCGCGGACCTCCTGCTCCCGTGACCTGCGTACGATGAGGGCATGACTGGTCTGGGCGTCGTCCTCTCGTTCGTGCTGTTCCTCGGCGGGATCCTCGTTCTCGGCAACTCGTTCCTGCTGCCCGACATCGCCGGGTTCCTCTTCGTCGGCGGCATCCTGATGATCTCGGGATCGCTCGCCGTCGCGTTCCACGTCCTGCCGAAGTCGCAGTAGCAGGGTCGCTCCGGGCGGCCGCCTCCGCGGCTCGCCGCTCAGCTCAGCGTGCTCGCGTCGAGGTTGACGACTGCATTGATGTAGACCGCCTCGCCGGCTCCGGCGATCGTCGGGTTCATCCGGAGCAGCTGCTGCACCGGGATCCCGAAGCGCTGCGCGATGTCGAAGAACGTGTCGTCCTGCACCACGGTGTAGCTCACGATGTCCCCCTCCCCGTCGCGGGTCGGCTCGCCGTTCGCTCCGGGAACCGCGCCGTTGTCGACCGCGAAGGCCGTCTCGGGGATGTCCGGCGTCGCGTTCGGCGTGAAGGTGACCGTCGCCTCGGGGACCGGCGCGAAGACCGTGGCCGTCGCTTGCGGGAGCGCCGCCGTGACGGTCGGGTCCGGCACCGGAGTCGGCGTCGCCGTGGCGAACACGGTGACCGTGACCGTGGGAGCCGGGGCGGGCGCCGAGCACCCCGCGAGCGCGAGCACCCCGGCCAGTACCGTCGCTCCGATGACCGTCCTGCGCATGTCCCCCGCCCTCCGCGCGCCCCGCGGCGCCCGCTCCACCCTAGGAGACGGGACGGCCGGGGGCACGTGCGCTGTCGCAGGAGGGCGGTGCTGCGGATCCACCCTCGTGCAGGGAGCTCCGCGGTCGTCCGGACCGGGTCGGCCTCACCGGGACCGGGTCAGGACGGGGGCTCGGGGAGCAGGCGCAGCCCGCCGCCGCTGTTCGCCGCGTCCATCAGGAGCTCGACCCAGGTCGGGTTGATCGTCGGCTGCCGGCTCCCCGCGAAGTGGAACTGCAGGGCGATGTTCGGGTTCATCCAGAAGGAGTGGCGGCCGCGCGCGCCCTCGGGCATCGAGTCGAGGGTGAGGCTGAAGCGCTCGTCGCGGCGGAACTTCGCGTAGATCACGATCTGGAGGTGGGCCAGGGTCCGGTCCTCGATCTCGATGACGGCGGGAGGAGTGCCGTAGAGGAATTGACCCATGCCGCCAGACTATAGGCCCCTCGGCTTATTACTAGTCCGTCTAGCTATTTCGCCGCGGAGGGTTCCGCGTCGTCCGCTTCGTCCGTATCGTGCCCGTCGCCGTGCTCCGCGTCGATCTCGTCGACGGCCGCGCTCATCCGGCGGAGGAAGTTGACCACGACCTCGGCCTCGGGTGCGTCCAGGTCCTCGGCGATCTCGAGCATCCGGCGGTGCATCTCCTGGAGCGTGGCGCGCACCTCGTCGTCGCTGTCGACGGTCGCCTCCACGACGATCCCGCGCCGGTCGGTCGGGTTGGGCTTGCGCACGAGGTGGCCGCTGCGGACCAGGCGGTCGATGAGGACCGTGGTCGACGCGGACGAGATGGAGAGGTGCGAGGCCAGGTCCTTGCCGGTCACCAGCTCGCCCTTGCGCTGCTGGCGGAGCAGGTACTGGATGGCGATCAGGTCCGTCTCGCCCATCGCCATCCGCTCGCGCGTGCGGCGGCGCATCGAGACCTCGGAGACGCGGTACGTGCGCATCGCGCTCAGCACCTCGACAGCGCGGCGGGTGGACGACTCGTCCGGGTACCAGTACCCGGCGCCGCTCCGCAGGCTCGTGTCGCTCATCCGCACATCCTAGACCGGCTGATCACCAGGCCGTCTAGCGAGTCGCCCGCGCCTACGCTGGACCGGTGACCGCCACCCTCGTCGCCAAGGGCCTCTCCGGAGGCTATGCGCACCGCACCCTGTTCGACGGACTCGACCTGACGGTCGCCCCCGGGGACGTGGTGGGCGTCGTGGGGGCGAACGGAGCCGGCAAGTCGACGCTCCTGCGCATCCTCGCGGGCGAGACGGCTCCGCTCGAGGGCTCCGTCGTGCTCTCGCCGGGCGACGCCTTCGTCGGCTGGCTGCCTCAGGAGCACGAGCGCCGCGAGGGCGAGACCGTCGCCGGCTACATCGCGCGCCGCACCGGCTGCGCCGAGGCCTCCGCCGAGCTCGACGCCGCCGCCTCCGCCCTGGCCGACCCCGATCCCGACGGCTCGATCGCCGACCGCTACGCCCTCGCGCTCGACCGCTGGCTCGCGAGCGGCGCGGCCGACCTCGACGAGCGCACCCCGGTCGTCCTGGCCGACCTGGGCCTGTCGCTCGGCGCCGCGGCCGCCTCCTCGACGATGACCTCCCTCTCCGGCGGGCAGGCGGCGCGGGTGGGCCTCGCGGCACTGCTGCTCTCGCGCTTCGACGTGGTGCTGCTCGACGAGCCGACCAACGACCTCGACCTCGACGGCCTGGAGCGCCTGGAGGCCTTCGTCCGCGGACTCCGCGGCGGCGCGGTCCTCGTGAGCCACGACCGGGAGTTCCTCGCCCGCAGCGTGACCCGCGTGCTCGAGCTCGATCTCGCGCAGGGCACCAACCGGGTCTACGGAGGCGGCTACGACGCGTTCCTGGAGGAGCGCGAGACCGCGCGCCGCCAGCGCCGCGAGAAGTACGAGGACTTCGCCGAGCAGAAGGCCGACCTGGTCTCCCGCGCCCGCACCCAGCGGGAGTGGTCGAGCCAGGGCGTGCGCAACGCGATGAAGAAGGCCCCCGACAACGACAAGATCCGCCGCAAGGCCTCGGCGGAGTCGAGCGAGAAGCAGGCGCAGAAGGTGCGCCAGATGGAGAGCCGGATCGCGCGGCTCGAGGAGGTCGAGGAGCCGCGCAAGGAGTGGCAGCTCGCCTTCACGATCGGCAGCGCCCCGCGCTCGAGCTCGGTCGTCTCGACGCTGAACGGCGCGGTCGCCCGCCGCGGCGCCTTCACGCTCGGGCCGGTGTCGCTCCAGGTCGACGCGGGCGACCGGATCGGCATCACCGGGCCCAACGGCGCCGGCAAGTCGACGCTGCTGTCGCTCCTCCTCGGCCGCGCCGAGCCGGAGGAGGGCGGCGCCTCTCTCGGAGCGAGCGTGGCGATCGGCGAGATCGATCAGGCCCGCGGGATGCTCGCCGCCGAGGTGCCGCTCGCGGACGCGTTCGAGGCGCTGGTGCCCGAGTGGCCGACCGCCGAGGTCCGCACGCTGCTGGCGAAGTTCGGGCTGAAGGCCGATCACGTCGGCCGCCGCGTCGGCGAGCTGTCGCCGGGCGAGCGGACGCGGGCCGCCCTGGCGCTCCTCCAGGCCCGCGGCACGAACCTCCTGGTGCTCGACGAGCCGACCAACCACCTCGACCTCGTCGCCATCGAGCAGCTGGAGGAGGCGCTCGAGGCGTACGAGGGCACCCTGCTGCTGGTCACCCACGACCGGCGGATGCTCGAGACGGTGCAGCTGACGCGGCACTGGCACGTCGAGGCGGGCGTCGTCACGGAGGCGTGACGCCCGCCGCCGCGTCAGTCCCCGGAGGCGCGGGCCGCCTCGTCCTCGCGCCAGCCGGCCTCCTTCTGCACGTACTCGTTGTCGGCGAACTCCGCGAAGTCGCTCTCGTCGGTGATCCGGCGCACTTCGAGGCGGTTGCCGGGCACCAGGGGGCAGCGCAGCGCCCACTCGCGGGCCTGCTCCTTGGAGTCGACCCCGATGATCCAGAAGCCGTTGAAGAGCGACTCGGTCGGGCCGTAGGCGCCGTCGACGACGGTCGGCGGCTCGGAGGAGAAGTCGACCACGAAGCCGGAGGAGTCGACGTCGTCGGCCAGGCCGTCGCCCGAGAGCAGCACGCCCGCCTCGATCATCGCCTCGTTGTACTGCCCCATCCGGGTGATGATCTCGTCGAACGGGATCGAGGCGTAGGCCTCCTTCGCCGCATCGGTCGCGCGCATGATCAGCATGTACTTCATCGGGTCTCCCTGGGGTCGGTGCGCGGGGGCGCAGGGCCTACTCTGGCCCCTCCGGGGCGCCGGCGGAACGGCGGGTCCCGAGCGTCTCCGCCGCGGCGGCGAGCGCGGAGCGGCGGACCTTGCCCGCATCGCTCCGGACGGGCTCGTGCACGATCCGGAGAGCCCGGAGGCGCCGCTCGGCGCCCAGCTCGGCGTTCGCCCGAGCGAGCAGGCCGGCCGGGTCCGCGTCCGCCTCGCCCACGTCGACGACCGCCTCCACCGCCTGCCCCAGCTCCGCGTCCGGCACGCCGAAGGCGACCGCCCCGCGGACTCCGGGCAGCGCCTCCAGCACCCGCTCGATCTCCGCCGGCCAGACGCTCACTCCGCCCCGGAGGATCAGGTCGTCGGCGCGGTCGACCACCCAGAGCCACCCGTCCCCGTCGACGCGGCCGACGTCGCCGAGGGTGTCCCAGCCCTCCTCCGTCCGCCGCGAGCCTGCGCCGAGGTAGCGGTAGGCGGGGGTCTCCCCGCGGTGCAGCCAGATGCGGCCGAGCTCGCCGGTCGGAGCCTGCGTGCCGTCCTCCCGCAGGATGCGGAGCGTCGTCCCGCCGATCGGCCGCCCGACACTGCCCGGGTGCTCCAGCCACTCCCGGCCCGTGATCATCGTCAGCCCGTTCGACTCGCTGCCCGCGTAGACCTCGACCACCCGCTCCGGCCCGAGCCAGCCGATCAGCGCCCGCTTGTCGGCGGGCGCGCAGGGCGCTCCGAGGTGCAGCACCGTCGCGAGCGAGGACACGTCCGTCCTCGACCGCTCGGGCGCGGCCAGCAGGCGGCGGATCGTGGTCGGGACGAGCAGAGTCCAGGTCACGCGGTGCTCCTCGATCGCGGCGAGGACCCGGGCGGCGTCGAACCGCGGCAGCAGCACCAGGCGCTGCCCGGTCATCAGCCCGCGGAAGGCGTAGGTGAAGGTCGCCGAGTGCATCAGCGGGCCGCTCACCAGCTGCACGCCCTCGCGCGGCAGGAACGGCGCGACCGGCGCGTCCGGATCCAGCAGCGCCGGGCCCGCGGCCAGCACCACCTTCGGCCGCCCCGTGCTGCCGGAGGAGGTGGGCGCCTTCCAGGACGAGGCCCACCGGTCCTCGAGCGGGCCGGCCGGCACCTCCGGCCCGGGCCGCCAGTCGCCCGCGCGCCACGGGACAGCGGAGGAGGAGGGCGCGCCGATGACGAGCGCCGGCCGCGCGATCCGCTCCACCTCGGCGCGCTCCGCCGCCGACAGCCCGGTCGAGACCGGCTGCGGCACGGCGCCCGCCTTCCAGATCGCCGCGCAGACGACGAGCGCGTCCAGCGAGTTCGGGAGCGAGACGGTGACGAGGTCGTCGGTCCGGACGCCGAGCTCGCGGTAGGCGCGGGCGAGGCGGGCGCTCTCGCGGTCCAGCTCCCCCGCCGTCAGCGCGCCCTCGTCCGCCACGGCGACGATCCGGTCGGGATCGGCGTCGGCGAGGCCGGTGAGGATGCGCGAGATCGACCGGCGGGTCACCGGCGACGCCCGATCGTGTCCACGCTGCAGGACGGAGTCATCCGGGGGCGCCCGCTCTCGCGGATCCTGGCCCGTCCGGAGGAGTTCCTCCCGAGTCCTGGACCGAGCCGTCGAGCACGCGCTCGTAGAACCGCAGGTGCGCGGCCGCGACGTCGTCCCAGGAGTGCGAGGCGGCCAGGGCCCGACCGTCCGGCGAGGGCAGCGTCAGGGCCTCCTCCAGCGCGTCGGCGAAGGAGGCGGGGTCCCGCCCGTAGCGGACCGCGTCCCCGAACACCTCGCGGATCACCGGCAGCTCCCGCGCCACGACCGGCACCCCCGCGGCGAGCGCCTCCATCGCCGCCAGCCCGAACCCCTCCTTCACCGAGACGAAGCCCAGCGCGGAGGCGCCGGCGACGAGCGGAGCGAGCCTCTCCTCCGCAACGGTGCCGAGGATCACCGGGGCGACCCCGAGCTCGAGAGCCCTCCGGTCGAAGGCGGCCCGGTACTCGCGGTAGTCGAACAGGGTCTCGCCGCCGCCGAGCACCAGCGCGACGTCGTGGCCGCGCTCGCGCAGCAGAGCCCACGCCTCGAGCAGCTCGATGCTGCCCTTCCTCGGCTCGATGCCGCCGAGGGCGAGGAGGTACGGGCCGAGCTCGGCCCGCCACCCCCCGGTCAGCGGATCGTCGACGGCGGCCGCGAACCGCGCCGCGTCGACACCGTTCGGGATCACGTCGGGCAGCAGCCCCCAGCCCGCGCGCACCTCCTCGGCGACCGCGGCGGACACGCACAGCCGGGCCCGGGGGAGCCGGACGGCGCAGTCGTGGCAGGCCCGCAGCTCCGGGGTGGTGAAGTCGTCCAGGTGGTGGATCGTGCGGATCGGCGCGAGTCCGGCGGCGAGTGCCGCGTTGGCCGAGATGCAGTCCTGCGCGTGGACGACCGCGGCGTCCTCACCCCGCAGGGCCTCGGCCATCGCCGCGATGGACCGCACGATGCGGGCGCCGACCTGCTCGCCCTCGCGGTGCGGGAAGGGCACCACCCGCACGCTCACCAACGGATCGACGGGGCGGAAGAAGGAGTCGTCGCCACCTCGGGCGAGGGTGCGCACCGTGACGTCGTGTCCGGCGCGCGCGAGCGCCTCGGCGAGGGCGAGGGTGTGCACCACCCCGCCGCGCGGCCGGGTGGAGTAGGTCAGCAGGCAGATCCGCATCTCAGCTCCGGTAGGCGTGCTCCGCGCGGTCGCGGAGGTGGTGCATCGTGCGGCGGGCGCGGGCGACGGAGCCGGCGACGTCGGCGGAGGCGAGTGCGAGCCCGCCCTTCGCCCAGGTCTTCGCGATGATCTCTCCCGCCGGGTCCACGACCTTCGCCTGCCCGAGGAACCGCAAGCCGCCGAGCACGCCGGTCTGGTTCGAGGAGACGAGGTAGACCTGGTTCTCGGCGGCGCGGGCGCAGTCGTACAGATCGAACAGGTGGGCCTGGCGGTCGTTGCGGATCCGGTCGGAGCGGTCCGTCACGCTCGCGGGCCACGCGCTGAGGCAGGCCAGCACCTCCGCGCCGTCCAGGGCCAGCGAGCGCGAGGACTCCGGGAAGGTCTTGTCGAAGTCGATCAGCATCCCCATCCTCCCGATCGGCGAGTCGAAGGCGGCGAAGCCGCTGCCCGGCAGGTACGCCTCGGACTCGCCCAGCGGCAGGTGGACCTTGCGGTGCGTGCCGATCACGCGCCCGCCGTGCACGCACACCGCGGTGTCGTAGCGGAGCTCGCGCCCGCCCTCGAGCGCCCGCTCCGCGATCCCGAAGCACACGGTGAGATCGCCCGCCAGCTCGGCCACCCGGGCGACCTCCGGCCCGTCGAGCTCGAGGCTCGGCGGCAGGTCCGGCCCGGGGTGCTGGAGGTCGAGCAGGTAGCCGCCGAGGGTCGCGTCCGGGAGCACCAGCAGGTCGACCGAGCGCTCGCGCGCGTGGGCGATGATGCCGGCGAGCTTGGCGAGGGTGCGGTCGATGTCGCGACCGAAGTGCGCTGCGACCGCACCCATCACCGTCTCCGTCATGCGAGGAGGCTATCCGGCGAGATCCGGCTGGCGCTCCCGCGTGAAGCGCCCCGCCTCGCGGACGCGCCGGACCTCCTCCGCCAGGTGCGCCGCATCGCGGGCGATCGCCTCGAAGCGGCCGGACCCCCAGGTGTGCAGCCACGGCAGCCCGAGGAACGACAGGCCCGGCACGCTCGTGACTCCGCGCTGGTGGGTGGGGTGGCCGGCACCGTCGAACACGCCGATCTCGACCCAGCGGTAGTCGGAGCGGAACCCGACCGCCCAGACGACGCTGCCGATGCCCGCGAGGTCGAGCTCTGTCGCCTCGGACTCCGGCCGCCAGACCGGACGGTAGCGGGCCTCCTCGGGAGCGTCGATGCCGTGCGCCGCGATGTAGCGGTCGATGTCGTCCTTGATCGACTCCGCGACCGAGTCCGCGTAGTCGAGCGACGCCTCCGCCGTGGGGGCGAAGCGCAGCCGCGACCCCTCCACCTCGGCCAGTCGGCCGTAGAGGTGCATCCCGTCGCGGGCGAAGGCGCGCAGGTCGATGTCCCGCCCGCCCCCGCGCCCCGTCACGTAGTGGTTGGTCGACTCCCGCTTGGTGAGCCCGCCGACCTGCGCGTGGACGGGCACGTCGTACACGCCCATGTCCTGGAGCCAGGCGACGCAGTCGCGGCCCCGGTAGAAGCGCGCCACCCGCGGCGCGCTGCCGAGGGCGAGGTGGACCTCGCGCCCGGCGAGGAAGAGGTCCTCGGCGATCTGCGCGCCCGACTGCCCGGAGCCGACGACGAGCACGCCGCCGGGCGGGAGCGCCTGCGGCGAGCGGTAGTCGGCGGAGTGGAGCTGCAGCACGTCCGCCGGCAGCCGCGCGGCGACGGCGGGGAGGACCGGGCGGTGGTAGCCGCCGGTCGCCACGACGACCTGATCGGCCGTGATCGAGCCCGCGCTCGTGACCAGCTCGAACCCTCCCCCGGCGCGCTCGCGGAGCCGGCTCACCTCCACGCCCTCGACCACGGGGGCGTCGAAGCTCTGCGCGTAGCGGCGCACCCACGCGTGCACCTCGTCGCGCGTCATGAATCCGTCCGGGTCCGGCCCGTCGTACGGGTACCCGGGGAGGCGGCACTGCCAGTTCGGCGTGACGAGGGTGAAGGCGTCCCAGCGGCGGTCGACCCAGTCGTGGCCGATGCTCGCGCGCTCGAGCACCAGGTGCTCGATGCCGTCGTCGACCAGGTGCCGGCTGATCGAGAGCCCGGCCTGCCCGCCTCCGATGACTGCGACCTCGACGTGGCGGCCGGGCTCGATCGCGGCGCTCACGGCCGCACCCGCTGCCCGGCCGGGGCCGGCGGCTCCATCGCGAGCACCCTGACCGTGCCGCCCTCGAAGCGCTGCGCCGTGCGGAGGATGTCGGACTCCTGCTGCATCGCGGAGGTGCAGGCGAACCCGAACCGCTCCCGCACCCGGTCCGACGCGATGCGCAGCGCCTCGCTGGACCGGGAGACGAAGTCCTCGAGCGAGTAGGCGGTCCCGGTCCCGAGGAACTCGTGCACGACCAGGCTCGGCGAGTAGCAGCGCTCCTCCGAGCCGTCCGGCCAGCGGACGTGGAAGGTCATCTCAGGCATGGACGAGTCCTCCGTTCCAGACCCGGTCGATGTCGTAGGCGTCGGGCCGCCGGTCGCGCAGGTGGAACATCCCGCCGCGCATCGCCTCGAAGGCGCCGCGCACGTCGATGTCGGCGACGGCCATGCCTGCTCCGAGCAGCGTCGTCGCGAGCACGTTGCCGCCGGGATCGACGACCTTCGCGTTCCCGACGTAGCGGAGCGAGCCGAAGGTCCCCGACTGGTTCGAGGCGAGCCAGAACACCTGGTTGTCGAGGGCGCGGGCGATGTCGAACTGATTGAACCGGTACGTCCAGCGGTCCTCCTGCAGGTTCTCGGCCGTCGCCGTCCGAGCGGCCGGCCACGCCGAGAGCGAGGCGATGATCTCGGCGCCGTCCAGCGCCATCGACCGCGCCGCCTCGGGGAACGCCTTGTCGTAGCAGATCTGCAGGCCCACCCGGCCGACCGGCGTCTCGAAGGTGCCGTAGCCCGGGCCCGGCGAGTACGAGAGGTGCTCGCCCAGCGGCTGGTGCACCTTCCGGTAGCTGCCGTAGACCTGCCCGCCGTCCAGCAGCGCGGCCGCGTTGTAGCGGGTCTCGCCGTCGTCGTCGAGCTCGCAGAAGCCGATCGCCACCATCAGGTCGCCGACGATCTCCTGCACCCGCCTCAGCTCCGGCCCGTCCAGGCGCACCGCCGGCGGAAGGGAGCGGCGGGTGGTGGCGACCGTGTCGCCGTGGTTGCCGAGCGAGGAGAGGTAGCCGCCGATCGCGGCCTCGGGGAGCACCAGGAAGCGCACTCCCCTCTCGCGGGCCTCCTCGGCCAGGGAGGCGATGAGCGCGTAGTTCTGATCCAGGTCGCGGGTGAAGTTCGCCGCGACCGATCCGACGAGGGTCATCGCGATCGCCTACAGGTTGTAGGTGGAGTTGATGATCGCGCCCTTGCGGGCGTAGTGGATGAGCGCGTCCTGCACGTCGAGCGGGTGGCAGGGGATGCAGCCCTCGATGAGGTCCTCCTCGCGGAGGCCGTGCAGCGCCATGCCGAACCGGCAGACGAAGACGCGGTTGCCCTCCTGGATGAAGGTCTCGATCGCGTTGTTGAGGTTCTGCTCGCCGGGGAATCCGGAGTCGCCGACCGTCGGGAAGCCGCGGGTGGCCATCGCGTTGATGGTGCCGGGCCCGTAGAAGTAGAGCGCGGACTCGTAGCCCTTGCGCGCCGCGCGGGTGGCCTGGAGCACCGCGACGAAGCTGACCGAGGACTCGTGGGCGATGCCGTGCACGAGGGTCAGGTACGACTCCCCCGGCTCGGCCTGGTAGTCGGGGAAGACCTTGGTGGAGCCGTAGAGGTTGCTGCCCTTCGGGAGCGCCGGGTGGGCGATCTCGGAGCGCGACTTCTCGATGTTGGCGCTGACCTGGTCTTCGATCTCCTGGGAGACGGACATGGTTCCTCCTGGTGTCGGTCCGCCGAAGCGGCGTGCGAGTGCATGGCTCCGGCGGGATGCGCTGAGACGACGCGGGAAGACGTCCGCCGGGGTGGAGCAGTGGTGCGGAGTGGAACGCGTCCAGTCAACGGCCGGGATGTTTCGGAGTGGTTTCCACCGGAAGAAGCTCCCGTGACGGCGGATCCGTAACGAGACCGCGTTCCTCCCGTCACGAGGGCGAAACACGAGGCGCCTTGACTGGGGGGTGAGACGACCGCACCGACATCCCGGCCGCCGCTGTGCGCGGCCCGTCCGGCCCGCTCCGCGGTGCCACGAAGGAGTCCTCGTGACCGATCTCCGCAGTCCCTCCCCCGCGTCCTCGCCGCCGGCAACCGGTGCGGCGCACCCGGCCGCCGGCCCGCACCCGGTCGGCGGGGCGCACTCCCCGGGCGGGGCGCACTCGACCGGGATCCGCCGCACCGGCCCCTCCGCCCTCCGCACCCGCGTCGACATCGCCCTGCAGGGCATCCGCGTCGAGGCACCGGTGCACCGCGAGGCCGGCGCCGGCCCGAGCGACGACGGGCACGTGATGCTCGGCGGCCTGGGCGCCGCGATCCCGGTGAACCCCGACAGCCCCTACGTGGTGAGCGGGAACCGCCTCCTGCTCGAGGGCGCCGACATCGGCCTGGACGTGACTCCCGTCCGCCGCCCGCGCTTCTACGATCTCGACACCGCCGACGGCGTCTCCTACGAGAAGATCGCCCGGCTGCACGGCCGTGACATCCTCGCGACCACCGTCGTCCAGACCTGCATGCGCTACGACGAGGCGGAGCGCTGCCGCTTCTGCGCGATCGAGGCCTCGCTCGAAGCCGGTGCGACCATCGCGGTCAAGACCCCGGCCCAGCTCGCCGAGGTCGCGGAGGCGGCGGTCCGCCTCGACGGCGTGCGCCAGATGGTGATGACCACCGGCACCTCCAAGGGCCGCGACCGCGGAGCGGCCCACCTCGCGCGCTGCGTCCGCGCGGTGCTCGCGGCGGTCCCCGGGCTGCCGATCCAGGTGCAGTGCGAGCCGCCCTCCGACGTCTCGGCGCTCCAGGCGCTGAAGGACGCGGGCGCCGTCTCGATCGGCATCCACGTGGAGTCGATGGACGACGCGGTGCGGCAGCGCTGGACCCCGGGCAAGGCGCGGGTCAGCCTGGACGAGTACCGCTGGGCGTGGCGCGAGGCGGTGCGGATCTTCGGCCGCAACCAGGTCTCGACCTACCTCCTGGTGGGCCTCGGCGAGGACCCGGACGAGCTGGTCACGAGCGCCCGCGAGCTGATCGGGATGGGGGTCTACCCCTTCGTGGTGCCCTTCCGTCCGCTGCGCGGGACCCTGGCGACCGAGGTCGACCACGTGCTCCCGCCGGCCGGGTCACTGCTGGAGCGGGTCAGCGCCGAGGTCGCCGCGCTCCTGATCGAGGCCGGGATGCTGAGCAGCGGCCAGAGTGCGGGCTGCGCGGCGTGCGGGGCCTGCGGCGTCCTGAAGACGGCCGGCGCCTGATGGTGGAGCTCTCGATCCTCGAGGGTGTTCGGGTCGCGCCTGCGTTCACGGTGGTGCGGGCGGAGGAGCGCGAGCTCGCCGCGCACCGGGCCCTGCGGCGCGAGGTCTTCGTCGCCGAGCAGGGGCTGTTCGCGGGCGACGACCACGACGACGCCGACGACGATCCGCGCTCGGTGGTGCTCGTCGCGGTGGCTCCGGACGGCGCGGTGCTCGGCGGGGTCCGGATCGCGCCTGTCGGCGGCGGACGCGATCTGGGCTGGTGGACCGGCAGCCGCCTGGTGGTGGCGCGCGAGGCGCGGGGCGGCTCCGGGATCGGTGCCGCCCTCGTGCGCGCGGCCTGCGCGGAGGCGGAGGCGCGCGGGGTGCTCCGCTTCGAGGCCTCGGTGCAGCTGCGCAACGAGGTGCTGTTCCGGCGGCTCGGCTGGCGGAGGATCGGCACGAGCACCGTCGCCGGAGTCGAGCACGCCCGGATGCGCTGGCCGGTCGACCGGCTCGACCGGGCGGCCACCGCGGCCAAGGCGGCCCTCGGCGCCCTTCTGGCTCCGCTGGCGGCCGAGGGGGGCCTCGGTGGGGCCGGCTTCGTCGGCGACGACGGAGCACCGGTCCCGGGCAGCGACCTGATCGCCGTCTGCGACGCGATCGTCCCGTCCATGGTGGAGCGCCACCCGGAGTGGGCGGGGTGGTGCTCGGTGCTGGTCAACGTCAACGACCTCACCGCGATGGGCGCGACCGGCATCGGGCTGATGGACGCGATCGGCGCTCGCGACGCGGCCGCCGCCGCGCGCATCGTGAGCGGTCTGCGGGCCGCCTCCGCCGCCTGGGGCGTCCCCGTGCTCGGCGGGCACACCCAGCTCGGAGTGCCGGCGGCCCTGAGCGTCACCGGTCTCGGCCGTACCGCGGCGCCGGTGCCGGGCGCCGCCGCTCCGGGCGACGAGCTCTCGCTGACGGCCGACCTCGGCGGCGGCTGGCGGCCCGGCTTCGCGGGCGCCCAGTGGGACTCGACGTCGTCCCGGCGCGCGGAGGAGCTCCGGGCGATGGCCGCCTCCGTCGGACTCGCGCGGCCGAGGGCGGCGAAGGACGTGAGCATGGCCGGGCTGGTGGGGACGGTCGGCATGCTCGCCGAGGCCAGCGGAGGAGGAGCGGTGATCGACCTCGCGGCGGTCCCCGTCCCCGAGGCGGCCGGCACCGCCGACTGGCTCGGCTGCTTCCCCGGCTTCGCGATGATCACCGCCGACCGGCGGGGGGAGTCGCGGATGGGCACACCCTGGACCGCGACGGCCGCGGTGGGGAGCGTCGTCACGGAGCCGGGCGTGCGGCTGCGCTGGCCGGACGGCGAGGAGACGACGGCGATCGCCGGTGCGGTGACGGGGCTCGGCGCAGCGGGCTGACGGGCCGGGCCGGAGGCGCATCGTCCTCGGCGCGGCCGTGAGCCGCAACCCCCGCGCAGACCCTCGCCGAGCGGCGGAGACTGGCGACGGCCCGTTGCTCGACGGGCGCTCATCGACGGAAGGAACGACCCCATGGTGGATCTCGGAGGACTCGCGGACAAGGCGAAGAACGCCGCGAGCAGCGACAAGGGCGAGGAGCTGACCGACAAGGGACTCGACAAGGCGGGCGACGCCGCCGACTCCGCGACCGGCGGGAAGTTCGCCGGGCAGGTCGACAAGGCCCAGGAGGCCGGCGACCAGCACGTCGGCAACGACTGACCCCCGGGGCGGCCCTTCCGCGGTGTCGCGGAGGGCCGCCCGTCCGTCAGTCCCGGACGCCGAGCTCGACGAGCAGCGCCCGCACCACGGCGACGGAGCGATCGGCCGCGTCGTCGACGTGCGCCTCGAACTCGCCGGGGGCGCAGAGGTCCGAGATCCCGCGGACCGAGACAAACGGCAGCCCGTGCACGTGCGCCGTCTGCGCGAGCGCGACCGACTCCATGTCGGTGGCGAGCGCGCCGGGGAAGTCGCTCCGCACGCGGTCCACGTGGGCGCTGGAGACGAAGACGTCGCTCGAGACGATCAGGCCGCGGCGCACCCGGGGCCCCTCGGGCAGCTCGAGCTCCGCGGCGAGCGCCGCGTCGTCCCCGGAGTAGCGGGCGGGCATCCCCGGGACCTGCCCGAGCGCATAGCCGAACGCCCGCGCATCGGCGTCGGTCTGCACGTACTCGGCGCCGATCACGACCTCGCCCACGCGGACGTCGGCGCCCAGGCCGCCGGCGGTCCCCGCGCTCACCACGACCGGCCGGGAGCCGCCCTCCCGAAGGATCGCTGCGGTGAGACCGCCGGCCGCGTTGACGAGGCCGATGCCGGTGCGGACGAGCAGCACCGCGCGGGAGTCGAGCTCGAGCTCCCACTGCAGCGCGTTGCCGACGGCGCGCGGCTCGGAGGCTCTGGACGCGGCGACGAGGAACGGCGCGGCCTCCTCGTCCATCGCGACCAGGACGATCGCCGTGCTCACGCGGTGACCGTCTCCCACTCCGAGCGGTGCGCGAGGAACGTGCGCGCCGCCTCCTGCGCCCCCTCGAGGGAGTGGTTGGCGCCCCAGCCGCACTGGGTCTCGTTGGCGGCCGGGACCTCGTCGGCCTCGGTGATGTCCTGGAGCGTCGCCTCGACCAGGCCGAGCACCTCGGAGAGCTCGGGCTCGCCCGAGAGGAGCAGGTAGAAGCCGGTCTGGCAGCCCATCGGCGAGAAGTCGATCACGCGGTCGGAGTGGTTGCGGGACTTCTCGGCGAACAGGTGCTCGAGCGAGTGCACGGTGGGCATCTCGAGGTGCCCGCGGTTGGGCTGGGTGAAGCGCACGTCGTACTTGACGAGGTGGTCGCCTCCGGGCAGCGTCTTCGCGTCGGCGAGGCGCACGTACGGCGCGGCGACGGTGCGGTGGTCGAGGTTGAACGACTCGACGTTCATGCGCGGCTGATCCACGGTGGTCTCCTTCACTGGGGGTCCCTCCATTGTCCTCCGCTCCGCGGAGCGGACGCCGACCCCGGCGGATCCGGCTGCTTCTTCTCCGGGGCTGCGCCCGGATGCGAGGGCGGAACGGAGATCCCCGATCGACCGGGCGGAGGGGTGGCCGGAGCGGGGCGGCCGTACGCGGGCGGGTAGCGGAGGGCCGTCGAGCCGTCGTTCGCAGTCGTCTTCCCGGTCGTCGTTCCTCCTCCTCGGCGTGCGGGGCGGCGTCCTCGGTCCACTCGACCACGGACTGGTCGGGCACGGAGAGCAAGCGTGCCGTCGCGCCCGACGCGGCGGGGACCCGGGCCCCTGGGCGGTGGAGAACGGGCCGCTCCGATCCCTGGGGAGGAGCCTCGGCCGCTCCTCAGAACAGGTCCGAGAACCCCATCACGACGAGGTTCGCGTGCGAGGTCCGCAGGCAGTCGAGCGCGCTCCGCCCGTAGCGCTCGTCCTGCTCGACGAGGAGGTGGTCGACGCCGAGCGCGAGGCTCGTCCCGATGATCCCCGGGAAGTCGAGGTTGCCCTCCCCCACCTCGGCGAACTGCACGTTCGAGGTGAAGGCGTGCACGGACCACCCGCCGGACATGTCGGCGGGCGGCCCGACCCGGTAGTCCTTCAGGTGCACCAGGGCGACGCGCTCCCCGTACCGGCGCAGCGTCGTCACGGGATCGAGCCCGCCCCGCTGCACCCAGTGCACGTCGAGCTCGAGCCCCAGCAGCGGAGCCCGGTCGGCGACGACGTCGAGCAGGAGGCGGCCGTCGTGCCGCGCGAACTCGTGGTGGTGGTTGTGGAGCAGCAGCCGCAGCCCGTCGTCGCGGAGCCTCGCCGCGGCGGCCTGGCAGCGGTCGGCGAAGTCGAGCAGAGCGGCCGGCGAGGCCGCCGCGGAGGCGGGCAGCATGCCGATCCGGACCGTGCGCGTGCCGAGCGCGCGGGCGTCGGCGACGATCCCGGCGAGCCCGCCCTCGAGCGCGGCGCCCGGGGAGTCCCCCGGTGCCAGGCCCGCCGAGATCGCCGCGATCTCGACGCCGAGCTCGTCCCGCGCCCGCTGCAGCTCGGCCACGGTGGCCGCCGTCAGCGGGATCTGCGAGATCTCCACCGACCGGAAGCCGATCGCTCGGACCTCCCGGAGCGTCGCGAAGGCGCCCGCCGAGGCGAACGCGTCCTTCAGCATCATCGCCTGCACGCCGATCCTGGTCACGGCAGTCCTCCCGGTCGCGGTGGGGGCCGGCGTCTCCGCGGCCCGGAACGCCCCCGACGGTAGAGGCGCGCTTCCGATCTTGTCAATCGGTTGCCAATACGCGTATGGTCGTGGCACGGCGGCGCTCCTGCCCGCCGGTTCCCGACGACGAGAACGAGGCACGCACCGTGACCACCGCACCCGCGACGACCGCACCCGCGAACCCCGCACCCTGGACCCTCTCCGGCTTCGGCGACGAGATCGACCCCGACCCGGTCGTCCAGGTCGCCGTCCTCCGAGCGCTCGGCGCGCACAGCATCGAGGTGCGAAGCGCCTGGGGCCGGAACGTCGTCGACCTCGACGACGAGCGCCTCGCCCGCCTCGCCGCCGTGCTCGAGCGCGGCGGCCAGTCCGTCTCGGCCGTCGCCTCGCCCATCGGCAAGGTCGACGTCGCCCTCGATCCCGAGCTCGAGGTCGCGCGCCTCGACCGCGTCATCCGCGCCGCGCACGCCCTCGGCACGCCGAGCATCCGCGTCTTCTCGTTCTACCGGGGCGAGGGAGTGCCGGTCGAGAGCATCCGCGACGACGTCCTGCTGCGCATGCGCAGGCTCGCCGATCGCGCCGAGCGCGAGGGCGTGGTGCTGCTGCACGAGAACGAGAAGGACATCTACGGCGACGTCCCCGAGCGGATCCTCGACCTGGTCGAGTCCGTCGGCTCGCCCGCCCTGCGCCTCGCCTGGGACAACGCGAACTTCGTGCAGTGCGGGGTGCGGCCCTTCGACGACGGCTGGACGGCGCTGCGGCCCTACGTCGACTACCTGCAGGTGAAGGACGCGGTGGCCGCGACCGGCACCGTGGTGCCCGCCGGCGAGGGCGACGGCCAGCTGCGCGAGACGCTCACCGCCCTGCGCGACGACGGCTGGACGGGCGTCGCCTCGCTGGAGCCGCACCTCGCGATCACGGACGCCCTCGGCGGATTCTCCGGCCCCGAGTCGTTCGGAGTGGCCGCTCGGGCCTTCCGGGGGCTCGCCTCCTCGCTCGGGATCGACCTGCGATGACCGTCCGCGCGGCGGTGATCGGCTGCGGCGACATCTCCTCCGTCCACCTCGCGGCGATCGGCACCGCACCCGGCGCGGAGCTGGTGGCGGTCTGCGACACCGACCCGGGCCGGCTCGACGCGGCCGCCGAGAGGCACGCGGTGCCGGGCTTCCCCGAGGCGGTCCGGATGCTCGACTCCGTCCGCCCCGACGTCGTGCACGTCTGCACTCCGCACAGCACGCACGCCGCGCTGGCGGTCGCGGCCCTGGACCGCGGCGTCGCGGTGCTCCTCGAGAAGCCGCTCGCCTCCTCCGTCGCCGAGGGCGAGCAGGTGATCGCCGCGGCCGAGCGGGGCGGGGCGCGCATCGGCGTCTGCTTCCAGAACCGCTACAACCCGCCCGTGCAGCGCCTCCGCGAGCTGCTGGCGTCCGGCTCCCTGGGTGCCGTGACAGGTGCGGCCGCGACCGTGCTCTGGCACCGCGCTCCCGGCTACTACCTCGACCGCCCCTGGCGCGGGATGCGGGCCGAGGGCGGCGGCGGGATGCTGATGAACCATGCGATCCACACCGTCGACCTCCTGCAGTGGCTCCTCGGCGAGGTGGTCGCGGTGAGCGGCTCCGCCTCCACGCGCCTGCTGCCGATCGAGGTCGAGGACACCGCCGACCTGGTGCTCACCCACGCCTCCGGCGCGCGCAGCGTCCTCTACGCGACCGTGGCGAACGCGTGGGACGAGCCGGTCGAGCTCCGCCTGCGCGCCGAGCGCGCCACCGTCTCGTTGCGCGGTGCCCTCACCGTGCGGCGCGACGACGGACCCGTCGAGGTCGTCCCGGACACGGAGCGCCGATCCGGCGGGCGCTCGTACTGGGGCGCCTCGCACGAGCTGCTCGTGCACGACTTCTACGCCCGCCTCGGCGAGGACGAGCCCTTCTGGATCTCGCCCCGCGAGGCGGCGAGGTCGCTCGCGATCGTCCAGGCCGCCTACGCCCCGAGCGCGCCCGCGCGGATCCCCCATTCCACCCCGAACGAAGGACTCCTTCCATGACCACCGTCCGCCTCGGCATCATCGGATTCGGCGCCCAGGGCTCCTCCTACGCCCGCTTCCTCGCCGACGGCAGGGTGCGCGACCTCGTCGTCACCGCCGTCGCCGACGTCGACCCCGCCCGGGAGGCGGCGGCCGCCGCGCTCGCGCCCGGAGCGTCCTTCCACGCCGACCACCGCTCCCTCCTCGCGAGCGGAGAGGTCGACGCCGTCGTCGTCTGCACTCCGCACTACCTCCACCCCGGGATCGGCATCGACGCACTCGAGCACGGGCTGCACGTGCTGGTCGACAAGCCGGCGGGCGTCTACGCCGCGCAGGTCGCGGAGCTGAACGAGGCCGCCGCCGCCCGTCCCGGTCAGCGCTTCGCGATCATGTTCAACCAGCGGGTGAACCCGCTCTACCGCCGACTCAAGGAGGTCGTCGACGAGGGCGGAATCGGCCGGATCCTGCGCTCGAACTGGATCATCACGACCTGGTGGCGGCCGCAGGCCTACTTCGACCAGAGCGCGTGGCGCGCGACCTGGGGAGGCGAGGGCGGAGGCGTCCTGGTCAACCAGGCGCCCCACCAGCTCGACCTGTGGCAGTGGCTGTGCGGGGTGCCGGAGTCGGTGGTCGCGAAGGCCGGCTACGGACGGTGCCGCGACATCGCGGTGGAGGACGAGGTGACGGTGCTCGCCGACTTCGGCGGGGGCACGACCGGTGTGCTGGTCACCACGACGCACGACCCGATCGGCACCGACCGCCTCGAGATAATCGGCGACCGCGGCCGGATCGTCGTCGACGACTCCCGGGTCGCGACGATCACCCGACTGAACGCCCCCGAGCGCGAGGTCAGCGCCGCCCTCAGCGCCGAGGACGTGGGCCTCCTGCTCAGCGGTCGCTACGACACCGCGGGCCTCTCCACGACGGAGCGCATCGAGTCGGCGTCGGCCTGGGGCGAGCAGCACACGGCCGTCCTGCAGGACTTCGCGGACAGCATCCTGCACGGCACGCCGCTGCTCGCACCCGGGGCGGAGGGGATCCTCGGGGTCCGGCTCGCCAACGCCATCCACTACTCGAGCTGGACGGGACGCGAGGTACCGCTCGACCTCGACGAGGGCGTGTTCCTGGCGGCGCTCAACGAGCGCATCCGCGACGAGGGGGCGTTCCCGGAGCGGAGCTGACGGGGCGGCCGCGCTGGACAGGACCGGAGCGGTGGGCGGCCGACCGGCGACGGCGGCCTCCCGGAGCGCGGGCTCCCCGATCCGGCGCGACCCGGACGCGAGCGACGGGCCGGGCGGGCTTCTCGGCCCTGTGGCAGCATGGGCGGCGGACGGCGCCCCGTCCGCCGCCGTGCCCCTCGAGAGAAGACCGCGATCGTGCCCAGCGAAGACGCGCCCACCGGCCCCTCCGCCGCGAGACGCCGCGGCCGCTCCGCGACGACGATCTACGACGTCGCCCGACTCGCCGGCGTCGCCCCCTCCACCGTCTCCCGCGGGCTGAGCACGCCCGGACGGCTGAACGCCGCGACCGAGCAGCGGATCCGCGCCGCCGCGAAGGAGCTGGGCTACCGGCTCAACCCGATGGCGCGCGCGCTGCCGACGGGCCGCACCTCGACCCTCGGGCTGCTGGTGGCCGACATCACCAACCCGGCCTTCTTCCCCGCCGTGCGCGGAGCGGAGCGGGCGGCGTCGCTCCGCGGCTTCACGATGATCCTCGCCGAGTCGCAGGAGTCCGGGGAGCGCGAGGCCGAGGCGGCCGACCGCATCGCCGCCTCCACCGACGGGCTCGTCCTCGTCAGCACCCGCCTCAGCGACGAGGAGATCATCGCGCTGGCCGGGCGCATCCCGGTCGTCGTCCTCAACCGCGTGGTCCCCGGCGTCGCGGGGATCGTGCCCGATCTCGCCCCCGGGATCGACGCCGCGCTCGACCACCTCGCGGCCCTCGGCCACCGCTCCCTCGCCTTCATCGCCGGTCCGCCCGACTCGTGGATGAGTGCCGCGCGATGGGAGCTCCTCCTCGACCGCGCTCCGCAGCGGGGCATGACGGTCGTCGAGATCGGGCCGGGCGTCTCGACCCTCGAGGGCGGGAGGAGCGCGCTCGCGAGGGTGACCGCCTCCGGCGTCGGCGCGGTGATCGCCTACAACGACCTGGTCGCCATCGGACTGATGCGCGCGGCTCAGGAGTCGGGCGTCGCGATCCCGGAGCAGCTCAGCATCATCGGCTTCGACGACATCTTCGGCAGCGACTTCACCTCGCCGCCGCTGTCGACCATCAGCGCGCCGCTGGGCCGGATGGGCGAGCGGGCGGTCCGCCGGGTGCTCGGCGACGAGGAGCCTCCGGAGCGGGCCGACGATCTGCCGACGGAGTTCGTCCCGCGCGCCTCGACGGGACCCCGCCGCGACTCCTGACCCCGGTCCGCGCCCGGCGCGCCATCCGGTGCGACACCTCTGGCAATCGGTTGACACTCCTCGGCACCCATACTTGGATGGCCCCGTGCCGACGAAGCTGCTGAACGATCCCGACCGACTCCTGCCGATCGACCCGACGACCCGGGCGATCGCCCGCGACCTCCACGCGAGCGTCGCCGACCTGCCGATCCTCTCCCCGCACGGGCACGTGGATCCGCGCCTCCTGCTCGAGGACCGCCCCTTCGCCGACGCGTCCGAGCTCTTCCTCCGGCACGACCACTACGTCACCCGGCTGCTCCACTCCGCCGGGATCGACCTGGGCGATCTCGGCATCCCGGGAGGCGAGCGCCTCGCCGGCCCGGAGGAGGTGTGGCGCACGTTCTGCGCGCACTGGCGGATCTTCGCGGGAACCGCCTCGGGCTACTGGCTCCAGTCGATCCTCGCCGAGCAGTTCGGCATCACCGAGCAGCCCGACGCCTCCACCGCCGACGCCCTCTTCGCGGCGATCGCGGCCCGGCTGTCGTCCGCCGCCTTCCGCCCGCGGGCGCTCTTCGAGCGGTTCGGGATCGAGGTGCTGGCGACGACCGACGATCCGCTGGACGACCTGGCCGTCCACCGGGCTCTGGCGGAGGATCCGGCGTTCCCGGGCCGCGTGCTGCCGACCTTCCGCCCCGACGCCTATCTCGATCCCTCCACCCCCGGCTGGCCCGAGCGCGTCGCCGCCCTGGCCGCCGCCACCGGAACGAAGGAGTCCAGCTTCCCCGGATTCCTCGAGGCCCTCCGCGCCCGGCGCCGGTACTTCCTCGACCACGGCGCCGTCTCCGCCGACCACGGAGTGCTGGAGCCGCTGACCGTCGACCTCGACCCCGCCGAGGCGCAGTCCCTCTTCGCCCGCGCCCGCGCCGGCACGATCGACGCCGAGGGCAGCCGCGTCCTCGCCGCGCACCTGCTGCTGCAGTCCGCCCGCATGAGCGTCGACGACGGCCTGGTGATGACCGTCCACGCCGGCGTGCTGCGCAACCACGATCGGCCGACCTTCGAGCGCTTCGGTCCCGACACCGGCCACGACATCCCCGTCGCGACCCGGTTCGCCGAGCCCCTCCGCCCGCTGCTGCAGGAGCTCGGCAACGCACCGGGCTTCCACCTCGTCCTCTTCGGGATCGACGAGAGCACCCACTCGCGCGAGCTCGCTCCCCTCGCCGGCTACTACCCGTCGGTGTTCCTCGGAGCGCCGTGGTGGTTCCTCGACGCGCCCGACGCGGTGCTGCGCTTCCGCGCCGCCGTGACGGAGACCGCCGGCTTCTCGCGGAGCTCCGGCTTCATCGACGACACCCGCGCGTTCCTCTCCATCCCGGCCCGTCACGACATGGCGCGGAGGCTGGACGCCGCGTTCCTCGCGCGCCTGGTCGCCGAGGGGCGCATCGACTCCGAGACGGCGAGCGCCGTCATCCTGGACCTCGTCGACTCCCAGCCGCGGAAGGTCTTCAAGCTGTGAGCGGGCACGGCGGAGGAGGCGCGCTCGATCGCGCATCCACGGGCCTGCCGGCGGCTCCCGTCCGCATCGTCCACCTCGGCCTCGGCGCCTTCCACCGAGCGCATCAGGCCTGGTACACGCACGCCGTCGACGACGACCACGAGTGGGGCATCGCCGCATTCACCGGCCGGAGCCCCCGCGCGGCCGAGGAGCTCGCCGCGCAGGACGGCCTGTTCACGCTGATCGAGCGCGGACCGGAGGGCGACTCGGCGACGGTCGTGGGCAGCATCGTCGAGGCGGTCGACGGCGCGGACGTCGCGCGTCTCGTCGAGCTCGTCGCGGCTCCGGCGACGGCGATCGTCACGCTGACGATCACGGAGGCCGGGTACCGTCTCGCCGCGGACGGCGGCCCCGACCTGGACGACCCCGCCGTCCGGAGCGACCTCGCCGCCCTCCGATCGGGAGGAGCGCCGACGACCGCGCTCGGCCGCCTCCTCCTCGGCCTCACCGCCCGGCGCGGCGCCGGCTCCGGCCCGCTCGCCGTCGTCCCCTGCGACAACCTCTCCGGCAACGGCCCTCTCGTGCGCCGTGGGCTGCTCCTGCTCGCCGAGCGGCTCGACCCGTCGCTCGCCGACTGGATCGACCGAACCGTCTCGTTCGTGTCGACCTCCGTCGACCGGATCACTCCGGCCGCCACGGCGGCGGACCGGGAGGCGGCGGCCGAGCTCACCGGCATCAGCGACGCCGCGTCCGTCGTGACCGAGCCGTTCCGCGACTGGGTCCTCTGCGGCGGCTTCCCCGCCGGCCGACCCGCCTGGGAGCGCGCCGGAGCCCGCTTCGTGGACGACATCGAGCCCTTCGAGCGGCGCAAGCTGCGACTCCTCAACGGCGCGCACACGCTCCTCGCCGCCACCGGCCGCCGGCGGGGCCTCGCCACCGTCGCGGAGGCGATCGCCGACCCCGCCTGCCGGAGCGCCGTCGAGGCGTTCTGGGCGGAGGCGGCGGCCGGCCTCCCCGCCGGTCTCGACGCGGACGCCTACTGCGCCGCCCTCCTCGAGCGCTTCGGCAACCCCCGGATCGAGCACCGGCTCGAGCAGATCGGCGCCGACGCGACCGCCAAGCTCCGCATCCGGATCGTGCCCGTGCTCCTCGCCGAGCGCGCGGGCGGACACGGCGGAGCCGCCTCCCTCCGTGCCGTCGCCGACTGGATCGCACTGCTGCTCCAGGGCGACCACCTGCCCGACGCGCAACGCCCCGCCCTCGACCGCGCCCTCGGCTCCGCCCGGCCCGTCGAGGCGCTGCTGCGGCTCGTCGACCCGCGCCTCGTCGACGACCCGGCCCTCGTCGCCGCGGTCGCCGCTCAGGCGGCCTAGACCTCCACCCCGCCTCTCCGCGCAGTGCCTTCCGGCACCGTCGGCAACCGATTGCCACCCTCGCACCGTCTCGATGCGGCGCGGATCCCCGACGGGTCCGCGCCCGGGTAAAGGAGCCCGCATGACCCCCCGCACCACCGCGCCCGGAGCGCCCGCCGCTGAGAAGCTCTCGAAGCTGAGCATCGTGGGCTACGGCGCCGGCGACACGGCGAACAACCTCGCCTTCACCACCGCCACGATGTTCCTGCTCGTCTACTACACCGACGTCGCCGGGATCTCCGCGGCCGCGGCGGGCACGCTGCTGCTCGTCGTGCGGATCTTCGACGCGTTCGCCGACGTCTTCGCCGGCCGGGTCGTGGACCGCACCTACAGCAGGCGCTTCGGCAAGTTCCGGCCCTTCCTGATGTTCGGGTCGGTTCCGCTCCTGCTGCTCTCGGCCGCGACCTTCTCCGTCCCGCAGATCGGCGAGAGCGGAACCCTGCTCTACGCCTACCTGAGCTATGCCGCGCTCGGCCTCGCCTACAGCCTCGTCAACATCCCCTACGGCTCGCTCGCCGGAGCGATGACGCAGGTCGGCACCGAGCGCGCGAAGCTCGCCAGCGCCCGCGCCATCGGCGGCGCGATCGTGGGGGCCGGGCTCGGCACCTTCATGGCCCCGCTGGTCGTCCCCGGCGCCGATCTGCAGTCGCTCTTCTCGATCGTCACGCTGAGCTTCGTCGTCGTCGGCTCCGCGCTCTACCTCCTCACGATCCTGACCGCGAAGGAGCGCGTCCAGCGCGACGTCGCGCACGTCACGTTCCGTCAGAGCATGACGACCCTCCGCTCCAACCGGCCGCTGCTCTTCCTCTGCCTCAGCTCGTTCCTGTTCCTCACCGGGACGCTCGCGCTCCAGACCGTGCAGCTCTACTACCTGCGCGACGTACTCGGATCGGTCCAGCTCTACGCCGCGATGTCGCTGATCCAGCTCGCCCTGACCTTCGGCCTGGCCGCCCTCGTCCCGACGATCGTGCGGCGGTTCGGCAAGCGCAACGCCTACATGGCCGGAGTCGCGGTCCTGATCAGCGGCGGAACGGTCGTCTTCCTCGCCCCGGGCGACGCGGTGGCGGTCGGCTTCGGCGGACTGGTCCTCGCCTACGTCGGCATCCAGCTCGTCAACATGCTCGTCTGGGCGATCGAGGCCGACACCGTCGAGTACGGGGAGTGGAAGACCGGCATCCGCTCCGAGGGCACGATCTACGCCCTGTTCTCCTTCACCCGCAAGACCGGCCAGGCGGTCGGAGGCGCCCTCGCCGCGTACGCGCTGGCCTGGGGCGGCTACGTGGCCGGGGCCGCGGAGCAGAGCGAGCACGCCGAGTGGGGCATCCGCGCCGCCGCCGGCCTCATCCCGGCCGTCGCGGCCCTGCTCGCGGTGCTGATCATGGCGTTCTACCCGCTGACCGACCGCCGGCACGCGCAGATCGTCGCCGAGATCGCCGAGCGCCGCGAGAGCACGGGTCAGGCCGCGCCCGTGGCGCCCGGCCTCTCGACCGCCGCGTTCTCGATGGACCGCGCTCCCGGCCGGAACCCCTGACCCGATCCCCCACCACGAAAGGCACCCCATGAAGATCGACAAGGCCGAGGTCGTCGTCACCAGTCCCGACCGCAACTTCGTCACCCTCAAGCTCACGACCGACGACGGGCTGACCGGCCTCGGCGACGCGACCCTCAACGGCCGCGAGCTCGCCGTGGTCTCCTATCTCGCCGACCACGTCGTGCCGCTGCTCCTCGGCCGCGACGCCTCGCGCATCGAGGACACCTGGCAGTTCCTCTACCGGTCGTCCTACTGGCGCCGCGGGCCGGTCACGATGGCGGCGATCGCGGCGGTCGACACCGCCCTCTGGGACATCAAGGGCAAGGCCGCCGGCATGCCGCTTTACCAGCTGCTCGGAGGCGCGTCCCGTACCGGCCTGCTCGCCTACGGCCACGCGTCCGGGCGGACGGACGCGGAGCTGTTCGACAGCATCCGCGAGCACCAGGAGCAGGGGTACCGCGCGATCCGCGTGCAGACCGCGGTGCCGGGGCTGACCTCGATCTACGGCATCGCCTCCAACGCCGTCCTCGAGGGCAACGCCGGCGTGCGCTACGACCACGAGCCGGCGCAGCGCGGCGGTCTGCCGACCGAGGAGGACTGGGACACCCGCGCCTACCTGCGCCACATCCCCCGCGTCTTCGAGGCCGTCCGCAACGAGTTCGGGCCGGGGCTCCCCCTCCTCCACGACGGCCACCACCGGATGACGCCGATCCAGGCCGCGGCCCTCGGCAAGTCCCTCGAGCCGTACGACCTCTTCTGGCTCGAGGACTGCACGCCCGCCGAGAACCAGGAGGCCCTCCGCCTCGTCCGGCAGCACACCACCACGCCCCTGGCGATCGGCGAGGTCTTCAACACCGTCTGGGACTACCAGCTCCTCATCCGCGAGCAGCTGATCGACTACATCCGGAGCGCGGTCACGCACACCGGAGGCGTCTCCCACCTCCGGAGGATCCTCGACCACGCCGCGCAGTACCAGATCAAGTCCGGGATGCACGGACCCACCGACGTCTCCCCGGTGGGAATGGCGGCCGCGATGCACCTGGGCCTGGCGATCCACAACTTCGGGATCCAGGAGTACATGAAGCACGGCGAGCGGACCGACAGCGTCTTCCAGCAGTCGTTCACCTGGAGCGAGGGACGGCTGCACCCGGGCGACGCCCCCGGTCTGGGCGTGGAGCTCGACGTCGACACCGCCGGGAAGTACCCCTACGTGCGCGCGTACCTGCCCTTCAACCGCCTCGCCGACGGCACCGTCCACGACTGGTGACCTGCCCCCCTCCGCCGAGGCGATCCCGGCCCGTCGAGGGAGCCACGGCCAGCGGGCCCCCTCGACGGTCCGGGGTTCCCCCGCCGAGCACAGGCCGGTCAGGGCACGAAGCGGTAGCCCATGCCGGCCTCGGTCAGCAAGTGCCGCGGATGCGCGGGGTCGGGCTCGAGCTTCTTGCGCAGCTGCGCGAGGTAGAGGCGCAGGTAGCCGGTGTCGGTGACGTGCGCGGGGCCCCAGATCTCGGCCAGCAGCGAGCGGCGGGTGACCAGCTTGCCCGCGTTGCGGATGAGGATCTCGAGCACCTGCCACTCCGTCGGAGTCAGCCGCACGGAGACGCCGTCCCGCGTCGCGCTCTTGGCCACCAGGTCCACGGTGACCTCGCCGATCACGACCAGCGGCTCGCCGTCGGCCGGCTGCACCCGCCGCGAGAGGGCCCGGATGCGCGCGAGCACCTCGTCCATCGAGAACGGCTTGGTCACGTAGTCGTCCGCGCCGGCGTCGAGCGCGCCCACCTTGTCGGCCGCGCCCGTCCGCCCCGACACCACCAGGATCGGCGCGCTCGTCCAGCCGCGCAGTCCGTGGATGACCTCCACCCCGTCGAGCCGGGGCATGCCGAGGTCGATCATGTAGAGGTCCGGATGCTCGTCCACCGCGCGGTTGATCGCCTCGGTGCCGTCGCCGGCCGTCACCACGTCGTATCCGCGGGCGGTGAGCGTGATGCGCAGGGCGCGCAGGATCTGCGGGTCGTCGTCGGCGATCAGGATCTTCATGCGGCTCCTCCGGAGTCCTCGTGCGGAGCGGTGCCCGACCCGCCGTCGTGCGGGGCGGCAGGAGCGACGTGAGCCGCAGGAGCAGCGGCAGCAGTCTCCGGCGCCAGCGGCAGCGTCACCACCATCGTCAGCCCGCCCCCCGGAGTGTCCTCCGTCTCGAGCGTGCCGCCCATGCCCTCCGTGAACCCCTTCGAGAGCGCGAGGCCGAGGCCGAGGCCCGTCAGGTTGTCGTCGTCGCCGAGTCGCTGGAACGGCACGAAGATCTCCGCGCGGCGCTCCTCGGGCACCCCGGGGCCGTGGTCGACGATCCGCAGCTGCGCGCTCCCGCCGAAGGCGCTGGCGGCCACACGCACCCGGGTGCCGGACGGCGCGTAGCGGACGGCGTTCGCGAGCAGATTGACCACGACGCGCTGCAGCAGAACCGCGTCGGCGAGCAGCGCCGGGCCCTCCGGATCGAGGTCGAGGTCGACCTCGCCGGGTCCGAGACCGAGCTCGTCGAGCGCGGGGAGCACCACGTCGGCGGCGTCGAGCGGAGCGAGCGCCACGGCGAGCGCCCCCGCCTCCAGCCGCGTCACGTCGAGCAGGTCGGTGACCAGCGCGGCCAGCACGATGAGGCTCTCGTCGGCGGTGGCGAGCAGCTCCTCCCGGTCGCGCTCGCTCCAGACCACTTCGGGCGAGCGCAGACCGCTGACCGCCGCGGTGGCCGCGGCGAGGGGCCGGCGCAGGTCGTGGCTGACGGCCGACAGCAGGGCGCTGCGCACCCGGTCGGTCTCGGCCAGCGGAGCGAGGGAGCTGGCCGTCTCGCTGAGGGCCGCGTTCTCGAGCACCGAGTCGAGCTGGGCGGCGACGACCTGGAGCAGTCGCCGCTCGCTCCCCTCCAGCTCGCGGCCGTGCAGCTCGAGCACCGCGCCCTCGCCCACCGCGATGCGCGCGGGATCGCCCTCCGGCTGCGGCTCACCGTCCGCCGCGACGAGCTCGCCGCCGCGCAGCAGCCGCACGCCGGTCAGCCCGAACGCCTCGCGCGAGCGCTCGAGGATCGCCTGCAGCGCCCCCTGCCCGCGGATCACGCCACCGGCGATCGTCGCCAGCAGCTCCGACTCCGCCCCCGAGCGCTTGGCGGCCCGCGCCCGTCTGGCCGCGCGGTCGACCACGGCGCTGACGAGCGCCGCGTTGAGCACGTAGAGCACCAGCGCCAGCGCGTGCAGAGGCTCGTCGACGGTGATCGTGTAGAGGGGATCGACGAAGAAGAAGTCGAGGGTCAGCCCCGAGAGCACGGCCGCGAAGAGGGCCGGCCAGAGCCCGCCGACCAGCGCGACCACCACCACCAGCAGCTGGTACGAGAGCACGTCGCTCGTGATCGACTCGTCGCTGCGGAGGCTCGAGAGCAGCCAGGTCACCAGCGGGCCGCCCACGAGGGCGAGGGCCAGTCCCAGGAGGCGGCGCCGCAGCGTCAGGGCGCCGTCGAGCCTCGGCAGCACCGCGGTGCGCCCGGCGGCGGAGTGGCTGACGATGTGAACGTCGATGTTGCCGGACTCGCGGATCACCGTCGACGCGGTGCCGGGCGTCAGCGCCGAGGCGAGGCGGCTCCGCCTGCTCACGCCGATCACCAGCTGCGTCGCGTTGACCGAGCGGGCGAACTCGACCAGCGTGCGCGGCACGTCCTCGCCGACCACCTGGTGGTAGCTGCCGCCGAGCTTCTCGACCAGCACCCGCTGCGCCTCGAGCACGTGCGGCCGGGGAGTGCGGAGGCCGTCGGGGGTCACCACGTGCACGGCGAGCAGGTCGCCCCCGGAGGCACGGGCCGCGATCCGCGCGCCGCGCCGCAGCAAGGTCTCCCCCTCCGGCCCGCCGGTGAGGGTCACGACCACGCGCTCGCGCGCCTCCCAGGTGCTGTCGATGCCGTGCTCGACGCGGTAGTCGCGGAGCGCGCTGTCGACCTCGTCGGCGAGCCAGAGCAGCGCGAGCTCGCGCAGGGCGGTCAGGTTGCCGAGCCGGAAGTAGTTGGAGAGCGCCGCGTCGATGCGCTCGGGCGGGTAGACGCGGCCGTCGGCGAGGCGGTCGCGCAGCGCCTGGGGCGCCAGGTCGACGACCTCGATCTGGTCGGCGGCGCGGAGGACCGCGTCCGGGATCGTCTCGCGCTGCGGCGCTCCGGTGATCGCGTGCACCACGTCGTTGAGCGACTCGATGTGCTGGATGTTCACGGTCGAGAAGACGGTGATGCCGGCGTCGAGGAGCGTCCTGACGTCCTCCCAGCGCTTCTCGTGCCGGGAGCCGGGGGCGTTGGTGTGCGCGAGCTCGTCGACCAGCGCGACGTCGGGCCGGCGGGCGAGCACCGCGTCGAGGTCCATCTCGTCGAGCAGCACGCCGCGGTGCTCGACGGCCCTCCTCGGCACGACCTCCAGCCCCTCGACCATCGCGGCGGTGGCGGAGCGGCCGTGCGTCTCGACCACGGCCACCACGACGTCGCGGCCCTCGGCGGCGAGCCGGCGGCCCTCCTCGAGCATCGTGTAGGTCTTGCCCACTCCGGGCGCGGCTCCGAGGAGCACGCGCAGGCGGCCCTTCGTCATGCTCCCGGCCTCCCCTCGTGCTCGCGGCTCCGGGGCGTCCCGGGCTCGCGGGACCGGCGTCGATCCGCTCGATCGGACGGTCCCGACGAGCCGATCGCGATTCTACGAGCCGGAGGCGCCACCGGAGCGGTCACAGCCGCGCGAGAGCGGCGTTGAGCTCGAGCACGTCCACCGTCGGCTCGCCGAGGTACCCGAGCTCGCGGCCCGCGGTGTGCTCCTCGACCAGCGCGCGCACGGCGCTCACGTCGAGCCCGCGGGCGGCGGCGACGCGGGGCGCCTGCAGCTGCGCGTAGGCGGGGCTGATCGCGGGGTCGAGCCCCGAGGCGGAGGCGGTCAGCGCATCGGCCGGCACCGCGGCCGGGTCGACGCCCTCGGAGGCGGCGATCGCGGCCCGGCGCTCCTCGACGGACGCGACCAGGTCGGCGTTCTCGGGGCCGAGGTTGCTGCCGGTCGAGGCCGCGGCGTCGTAGCCCGCGGCGGAGGGACGCGACTGGAACCACTCCGGCAGGGGCGCTCCGTCGGCGTCCGTGAACGACTGGCCGATCAGCGACGAGCCGATCACCGCGCCGTCCTGGCGCAGCAGCGAGCCGTTCGCCTGGGCGGGCAGGGCGAGCTGCCCGATCCCGAGCACCGCGAGCGGGTACGCCGCTCCCAGCAGCACGGTGAGCACGATCATCGCGCGCAGCGCGACACCGTAGGGACGGAACATGGTCTCTTCTCTCTGTCTTCGGTGGTCGGGACGGACGGGTCAGAAGCCGGGGATCGCGGCGACGATCAGGTCGACGAGCTTGATCCCGAGGAACGGAGCGATCACTCCGCCCAGCCCGTAGACCAGGAGGTTGCGGCTGAGGATGCGCGAGGCGGCGACCGGGCGGTACGCCACTCCGCGCAGCGCGAGCGGGATCAGCACGACGATCACCAGCGCGTTGAACACGATCGCCGAGAGGATCGCCGAGGCCGGCGAGTGCAGCTGCATCACGTTCAGCACCGCGAGCCCGGGGAAGACCCCCGCGAACATCGCCGGGATGATCGCGAAGTACTTCGCCACGTCGTTCGCGATCGAGAACGTGGTGAGCGCGCCGCGGGTGATCAGCAGCTGCTTGCCGATCCGCACGATGTCGATGAGCTTGGTGGGGTCGGAGTCGAGGTCGACCATGTTGCCCGCCTCCTTCGCCGCCGAGGTGCCGGTGTTCATCGCCACGCCCACGTCGGCCTGCGCGAGGGCCGGGGCGTCGTTGGTGCCGTCGCCGGTCATCGCGACCAGCGCGCCGCCCTCCTGCTCGCGCCGGATCAGGGCGAGCTTGTCCTCGGGGGTCGCCTCGGCGAGGTAGTCGTCGACTCCCGCCTCCGCCGCGATCGCCTTCGCGGTCAGCGGGTTGTCGCCCGTGATCATCACGGTGCGGATGCCCATCGCGCGCAGCTCCGAGAAGCGCTCGGCGAGCCCGTCCTTCACCACGTCCTTCAGGTGCACGACGCCGAGCAGGCGGGCGCCGTGGGCGTCCTTCACCGCGACGACCAGGGGCGTGCCGCCGCTCTCCGAGACGCCGTCGACGAGCACCGTGAGGCGCGCCGCGACCGCGGACGGCAGCGGCCCCTCCTCCTCCACCCAGGCGCGCACGGCCGAGCCGGCGCCCTTGCGGATGGAGGAGCCGTCGGGGAGGTCGAGCCCGCTCATCCGGGTCTGCGCGGTGAACGGCACCACGGCGGCCTGAGCGGGCTCGACGGCGGGGCGGCCCGAGTCTCCCGCGAGGTCGACGATCGACTTCCCCTCGGGCGTCGGGTCGCTGAGCGAGGAGGAGGCGGCCGCGTCGACGAGGGCGGCCTGCGCCACTCCGTCGAGGGGGAGGAACGCCACCGCGCGGCGGTTGCCGTAGGTGATCGTCCCCGTCTTGTCGAGCAGGAGCGTCGTGACGTCGCCCGCCGCCTCCACCGCCCGGCCTGACATCGCGAGCACGTTGCGCTGCACGAGCCGGTCCATGCCGGCGATGCCGATGGCCGAGAGGAGGGCGCCGATGGTGGTCGGGATGAGGCAGACGAGCAGGGCGACCAGCACCGGGACGCTCACGGAGGCTCCCGCGAACGAGGCGATCGGGTTCAGGGTCAGCACGACCACGACGAACACGATCGAGAGGCTCGCCAGGAGGATGTCGAGCGCGATCTCGTTCGGCGTCTTCTGCCGCGACGCGCCCTCGACCAGGCCGATCATCCGGTCGACGAAGGTCTCGCCCGGCCGCGAGGTGATGCGCACCACGATCCGGTCCGAGAGCACTCGCGTGCCGCCCGTCACCGCGCTGCGGTCGCCTCCGCTCTCGCGGACGACCGGGGCCGACTCGCCCGTGATCGCCGACTCGTCTATGGAGGCGATGCCCCAGACGATGTCGCCGTCGCCGGGGACGAGGTCGCCCGCCTCCGCCACGACCACGTCGCCCAGCTGCAGCTCGGCCGAGGAGACCTCGACCAGGCGGGCCGACAGGGCGGAGGGGTCCGCGGGGTCGTAGTCGGCCACGCGCCGGGCCGGAGTGCTGGTGCGGGTGGCACGCAGGCTCTCGGCCTGGGCCTTGCCGCGGCCCTCGGCCACCGACTCCGCGAGGTTCGCGAACACCACGGTGAGCCAGAGCCAGATCGCGATGCCGGCCGTGAAGGTGACGGGCACCGTGGATCCGCCCGACTCCTCCGGCCCGCCGAGGAACGGCTCGGCGATCGCCAGCACCGTCGTCAGCACGGCGCCGACCTCGACGATGAACATGACGGGGTTGCGCCACATCAGGCGCGGATCGAGCTTGCGCAGCGCTCCGGGGAGGGCGGCGGCGAGCTGGCGCGGCCCGAGGGCGGCGCGGGTGGGGCGCGCGGGTTCCGCGGGGGCCTCGGTGAGTGCAGTGGTCATCGGAGTCGCAGTCCTTCCGCCAGGGGGCCCAGCGCGAGTACGGGGAAGTAGGTGAGCGCGGTCACGACGACCGTGACGCCCACGAGGAGGCCGACGAACTGCGGCCGATGGGTGGGCAGCGTGCCGGCGCTGGAGGGCACCGGCGACTGCGCCGCGAGCGAGCCGGCCAGGGCGAGCACCAGCAGGATCGGGAGGAAGCGGCCGAGGAGCATCGCGACGCCGAGCGCCGTGTTGAGCCAGGGCGTGTTCGCCGTCAGCCCCGCGAACGCCGATCCGTTGTTGTTGGACGCGGAGGTGAAGGCGTAGAGCACCTCCGAGAGCCCGTGCAGCCCGGGGTTCAGGATCGACGTGCTCTCCACGTCCTCCCGCACCGCCGGGATCGCGAAGCTCAGGGCCGTGCCTGCCAGCACGAGCGTCGGCGTCACGAGGATGTAGAGGCTCGCGAGCTTGATCTCGCGCGGGCCGAGCTTCTTGCCCAGGTACTCGGGCGTCCGGCCGACCAGCAGCCCGCCGACGAACACGGCCAGCACCGCGAGCACGAGCATCCCGTAGAGGCCCGAGCCGACGCCGCCGGGGGCGACCTCGCCGAGCATCATGTTGAGCATCGGCAGCATGCCGCCGAGCGCGGTGAAGGAGTCGTGCATCGCGTTGACGGCGCCGGTCGAGGTGAGCGTCGAGGCGGTCGCGTAGAGGGCGGAGCCGGCGATGCCGAAGCGCGTCTCCTTGCCCTCCATCGCGGCTCCGGCGGCCTGCGCCGCGGATCCGCCGCCCGCCGCCTCCAGCGCGGTGAGGGCCGCGAGCGACACGACGAAGATCGTCGCCATCGCCGCGAGGATCGCGCGGCCCTGCCGCACGTCGCCGACCATCCGGCCGAAGGTGCGCGGCAGCGAGAACGGGATCGCGAGGATCAGCACGATCTGCAGCAGCGACACCCACGCCGAGGGGTTCTCGAACGGGTGCGCGGAGTTGGCGTTGAAGTAGCCGCCGCCGTTGGTGCCGAGCAGCTTGATCGCCTCCTGCGAGGCCACCGCGCCGCCCGGGATGCTCTGCTCGCCGCCGGTGAGTGTGGTCACCGTCAGCGGGCCGTTCAGGTTCTGGATCACGCCGCCCGCGATCATCACGACCGCCGCCACCACCGCGAGGGGCAGCAGGAGGCGCAGCGTGCCGCGCACGAGGTCGACCCAGAAGTTGCCGAGCGTTCCGGAGGAGCGGCGCGCGAATCCGCGGATCAGCGCCACCGCCACGGCCAGGCCCACGGCCGCCGAGACGAAGTTCTGCACGGCGAGGCCGCCGAGCTGCACCGCGAAGCCGAGGGTCGCCTCCGGGGAGTAGGACTGCCAGTTGGTGTTGGTGACGAACGAGACGGCGGTGTTGAACGCCAGCCCCTCCGGCACCGCGGGCAGGCCGAGGGAGCCGGGCAGGACCGCCTGGAGGCGCTGCATCCCGTAGAGCAGGAGCACGCCGACGAGCGAGAAGGCCAGCACGGCCCGGAGGTAGGCGCGCCAGCTCTGCTCGCCCGCGGAGTCGACGCCGATGAGGCGGTAGACGCCGCGCTCGAGGGCGAGGTCGCGCGTCGAGGTGTAGACGCGGAACATGTGGTCGCCGAGGGGGCGGTGGAGGAGGGCGACGGCCAGGCCGACGGTCGCGACCTGGAGGACGGCGAGGAGCGGATCCATCAGAAGCGCTCCGGTCGGATCAGGGCCGCGACGAGGTAGACGACGGCGGCGAGCGCCAGCACGGCCGCGAGGGCGTCGAAGACGATCACCGGCCCGCCTCCTTCTCGCGGGTCCCGCGGGTCGCCGAGGGGGGCGGTCCGCCCAGCCGCTCGACCCCCTTCGCAGCGAGAGCGATGAGCGAGAAGAGGGCGAGCACGCCGAGGAGGTAGGCGAGGTCGAGCACGGAGGACTCCATCCGGGGAGCGGACGACGCCCGGGACCGGACGCCTGCCGGGAAGCGGCACAGGAAGCGATGCAACACCTCGCGGGGGCTCCTCGGAGCGGTCCTCACGGTTCCCCTACGGCCCGGCCCGGAGTCCTCGCGTTTCCCTCACGCGGACGGCGGCGGGCGCCCGGCGGAGGGGCGCGAGCCGGGCGGGAGCCGAGCGGTGAGAGCGTTCTCCCCTAGCAACGGCGGGGGTCGACGTCCCGAAGATCACATTTCGGCATCGCCTGAACAAATTCGCCGCCCGCGCTTTACTCCCCCCGATCGAAGGAATATGTTCTCTCCGTGGACAAAGCCCCTCGGGGCTCTCCCGCCCTCCCGGGCGACGACACGACGACGTGCGCCACACGTGCACGCCTCTTGTCGTCCTCTCCCTCGGACACTGCTTTCAGAGAGGAATGCACTCCATGAAGTTCTCCCGCGGCATCACCACGCTGGCCGCCGCCGGCATCATCTCCCTCGGCCTCGCGGCCTGTTCCGCGAGCCCCGCCAACTCCGGAGGCGCCGCTGCCGGCGCCGGCGCGGAAGGCGACTGCACCGTCGGCATCTCGATGCCCACGCGCAGCCTCGAGCGCTGGATCAACGACGGCGAAGGCCTCCAGTCGCAGCTCGAGGGCGACGGCTGCACCGTCGACCTCCAGTACGCCGACAACAAGACCGATCAGCAGATCTCGCAGATCCAGAACCAGATCGCCGGCGGCTCCAAGATCCTGGTCATCGCCGCGATCGACGGCGAGGCGCTCGCGCCCGTCCTCGCCGAGGCGAAGAAGCAGAACGCCACCGTCATCGCCTACGACCGTCTCATCAACGGCACCGCGGACGTCGACTACTACGCGACCTTCGACAACTACAAGGTCGGCCAGCTCCAGGGCCAGTACATCGAGTCGACCCTCGACCTGAAGAACGCCGCGGGCCCCTTCACCCTCGAGCCCTTCGCCGGCAGCCCCGACGACAACAACGCGAAGTTCTTCTTCTCCGGCGCGTGGGACGTCCTGCAGCCCTACATCGAGAGCGGCAAGCTCACCGTCCCCTCGGGCAAGTCGCCCGCGTCGGACGACGACTGGGCCTCGATCGGCATCCAGGGCTGGGCCTCCGACAAGGCGCAGTCCGAGATGGACAACCGCCTCTCGTCCTTCTACACCGGCGGCCAGAAGGTCGACGTCGTGCTCTCCCCCAACGACAGCCTGGCCATCGGCATCGAGGCCTCGCTGAAGTCGGCCGGCTACACCCCCGGCGCCGACTACCCGGTCATCACCGGCCAGGACGCCGACAAGGCCAACGTCAAGGCGATCCTCGCCGACGAGCAGTCCATGACGGTCTGGAAGGACACCCGCACCCTCGGTGACCGCGTCTTCCAGATGGTGCAGTCGATCGTCGCGGGCGAGGAGCCCGAGGTCAACGACACCGAGACCTACGACAACGGCGAGAAGGTCGTCCCGTCCTACCTGCTGGAGCCGCAGGTCGTCACGAAGGACGACGTGCAGTCGGTCCTCGTCGACTCCGGCTTCCTCAAGGCCGGCGACGTCGGACTCTGATCCGTCGGGCGGGGGCGGGGAGGAGTGATCCTCCCCGCCCCCGCCTCCCCGTCCGCACACCACTCCCCCCCAACGAAGTGAGGCCCTGTTGGCCAGTCCCATCCTCATCATGCGCGACATCGTCAAGGAGTTCGGCGGCGGCGTCCGCGCCCTCGACGGCGTCTCGCTCTCGGTCCAGCCCGGCGAGGTCCACGCCATCTGCGGCGAGAACGGCGCCGGCAAGTCGACCCTGATGAAAGTCCTCTCCGGCGTGTACCCGTACGGCAGCTTCGAGGGCACCATCGAGTTCGAGGGCGAGGAGGCGCAGTACCGGTCGATCAACGACAGCGAGGCCGACGGCATCGTGATCATCCACCAGGAGCTCGCCCTCAGCCCCTACCTCTCCATCGCCGAGAACATCTTCCTCGGCAACGAGAAGTCGACCCGCGGCGTCATCAACTGGAACGCGACCAACGCGGAGGCGGCCAAGCTGCTCGCCCGCGTCGGCCTCGCCGAGAGCCCCGCGACCAAGATCCTCGAGCTGGGCGTCGGCAAGCAGCAGCTCGTCGAGATCGCCAAGGCCCTCGCCAAGGAGGTGAAGCTCCTCATCCTCGACGAGCCCACCGCCGCCCTCAACGACGAGGACAGCGACCACCTGCTCGGCCTGATCGACCAGCTCCGCAAGCAGGGCATCACCTGCATCATCATCAGCCACAAGCTGAAGGAGATCCGCGCCATCGCGGACACCGTCACGATCATCCGCGACGGCCGCACCATCGAGAGCTTCCCGATGGCCGGCGAGGAGGCGTCCGAGAGCCGGATCATCCGCGCGATGGTCGGCCGCGACCTCAACAGCATGTTCCCGCCGCGCGACCCGCAGATCGGCGAGGAGAAGCTGCGCGTCGAGAACTGGACGGTCCACCACCCCGTCGACATCAACCGCGTGGTCGTCGACGACGCCTCCTTCACCGTCCGCGCCGGCGAGATCGTCGGCTTCGCGGGCCTGATGGGCGCCGGACGCACCGAGCTCGCGATGAGCATCTTCGGGAGGAGCTACGGCACCGGCATCTCCGGCCGCGTCTACAAGGACGGCGAGGAGATCCAGACCCGCACCGTCGACGAGGCGATCCGCAACGGCCTCGCCTACGCGACCGAGGACCGCAAGCGCTACGGGCTCAACCTCATCGGCGACATCACCGTCAACGTCTCGGCCGCCGCGCTCTCGCGCCTGGCCCGGCTCGGCGTGATCGACAAGCACCGCGAGTACAAGGTCGCCGACTCGTACCGATCGAAGATGAACATCAAGGCGCCGACCGTCTCGGCCGTCACGGGGAAGCTCTCCGGCGGCAACCAGCAGAAGGTCGTCCTCTCGAAGTGGATCTTCTCCGGTCCCGACGTGCTGATCCTCGACGAGCCCACCCGCGGCATCGACGTGGGAGCCAAGTACGAGATCTACGGGATCATCAACGAGCTCGCGGCCCAGGGCAAGGCGGTCGTCGTCATCTCGTCCGAGCTGCCCGAGCTGATCGGCCTCGCCGACCGCATCTACACCATCTCCGAGGGACGGATCACGGGCGAGATCGATCGCGCCGACGCCACCCAGGAGCACCTCATGCACTACATGACCGCCGGAAAGGAACAGGCCCGATGAGCGCCACGACCACCACAGCGCCGGCGGACACGCCCGCCAACACGCCCTCCACCCCGCCCAAGCGCTCGCGCCGGCTGAACATCAACCTCCGGCAGTACGGCATCCTCGCCGCGCTGGCCATCATCATCCTGCTCTTCCAGGTGCTGACCGGCGGGCGCCTGCTCCTGCCCGGCAACGTCAACAACCTGATCCAGCAGAACGCCTACGTGCTGATCCTCGCGATCGGCATGGTGATGGTCATCATCGCCGGCCACATCGACCTCTCGGTCGGCTCGGTCGTGGCGATGGTCGGCGCCATCTCGGCGATCGCGATGAACAACTGGGGCCTGCCCTGGTGGGCGGCCGTCGTCGTCGCCCTCGTCACCGGCGCCGCCGTCGGAGCATGGCAGGGCTTCTGGGTCGCCTTCGTCGGCATACCGGCATTCATCGTGACCCTCGCTGGCATGCTGATCTTCCGCGGCTTCACCCTCGTCCTCCTCACCGGCGGAACGATCAACGGCCTCCCCACCGAATTCACCGCGATCGGCGCCGGCTGGCTGCCGGGCGTCCTCGGCGGCATCGCCGGCCGCGACGCGCTCACCCTGGTCCTCGGCCTGATCGTCTGCGTCGTCCTCGTGGCCCAGCAGCTCCGCAGCCGCGCGACCCTCCGCCGTCTCGAGCTGCCCCGCGAGCCCATCGGCTCGCTGATCGCGAAGTCGGCCATCGCCGTCATCGCGATCATGGCCCTCTCCTGGCTGCTCGCCGGCTACAGCGGAACCCCGATCATCCTGATCGTGCTCGCCGTGCTGATCCTCGCCTACAGCTTCGTGCTCGGCCGGACGGTCTTCGGCCGCCACATCTACGCGATGGGCGGCAACCTGTTCGCCGCGATGATGTCCGGCGTCAAGACGAAGTGGGTCAACTTCTTCATCTTCGTCAACATGGGCGCACTGGCCGGAGTCGCGGGCATCGTCAGCACCGCCCGCGCCGGCGGTGCGGTCGCCTCGGCCGGACAGAACTACGAGCTGGACGCGATCGCCGCGGTCTTCATCGGCGGCGCCGCCGTCCAGGGAGGCGTGGGCACCGTCGTCGGAGCCGTCATCGGCGGACTCGTGATGGGCGTGCTCAACATGGGCCTCTCCATCCTCTCGGTCGACGCGGCCTGGCAGATGGCGATCAAGGGCTTCGTGCTCCTGCTCGCGGTGGCGTTCGACATCTTCAACAAGCGCCGCGCCGGCGGCCGCTAGACGAACGCCGGGCGCCGCCCAGCGGCGCTCCTCGTCCTTCTCTTCTACAGTTCTCGGGCGCGGCTTCTCCTCGGGGGAGCCGCGCCCGAGTGCATCCGAGACCCGTCGGGGTCCAGCGACAGGCAGGCGATCATGGCAGGAGCAGTCGGAGCCTCCAGCAACGCGCTGCTGCGCCGCACGAACCTCGCGAGCCTCGCGACCCTGGTGCACCGCTCCGGTCCCACCAGCCGCGCCGAGCTCGGCCGCCTCACCGGGCTGAACCGCTCCGCCGTCGCGAACCTCGTCGGCGAGCTGAGCGAGCTCGGCTGGGTGGCGGAGGAGACCACCGCGCCCGACGGCCGCATCGGCCGCCCCAGCGCCACCGTCGTCCCCGGCGACCGGTTCGCGGCCGTGGGCGTCCACCTCGACACCGACGCGATCATCGTCGGCCTCGTCGGGCTGCACGGCGAGCTGCTCCGCCGCGTCCGCTTCGACACCCCCAAGCCCGCGAGCCCCGCCACGGTGGTCCGCGTCGTCACCGGAATCGTCGAGGGCTTCCGCTCCGAGCGGGAGTCGCTGCGCACGCTGGTCGGCGCGGGCGTCGCCGTCCCCGGCCTCGTCCAGGCCGACTCCGGCTTCGTCCACCGCGCCCCGCACCTGGGCTGGCGCGACGTCGACCTCGCCACCCAGCTCAGCCGCGCCCTCGACCTCCCGGTCGCCGTCGGCAACGACGCGACCCTCGGCGCCATCGGCGAGTCCCTCTTCGGAGCCGCGCACGGCGTGGCCGACGTCGTCTACGTCACCGGCGGCGCGGGCGGCATCGGCGGAGGAGTCATCATCGGCGGCGTCCCGCTCCAGGGCTCCTCGGGGTTCGCGGCCGAGCTGGGCCACACCCTCGTCGCCACGAACGGCCGCCTCTGCGGCTGCGGCCGGCGCGGCTGCCTCGAGGCCGAGGTCCGGATGCGCTCCCTCCTCGACGTCCTCGGCGCCCGCGTCCTCGACCAGGACGAGCTCGACATCGCCCTGGGCACCTCCCGCGACCCCGCCGTCCTCGGCGAGGTCGCCCGCCAGGTCGACCTGCTCTCGGAGGGCCTGTCCACCTACATCAACCTCTTCAACCCCACCGCGGTCGTGCTCGGCGGCTTCCTCGGCTCGCTGCTCACCGTCGACCGCGAGCGCCTCGCCGCCCGCGTCTCCGCCCGGGCTCTGAGCGACCTCGCGCGCGGCGTGCGGATCGAGCGGGCCGCCCTGCGCTCGAGGCTGGAACTCGTCGGCGCCGCGGAGCTACCCTGGCGGCGGGCGCTGGCGGATCCCGCCGCCGTCACCGGGGGCGCACAGCCGCCGGGTGGGAGCAGCAGCCGCGAGGACGCCCTGGGCGCCCGAGCCTGACCCCGGCACTCGAGTGCCGGCACCGCGTCGAGGAGGACGAGCATGGCCGACTGGAACGACACGATCATCGAGGAGTTCCGCGCGAACGGCGGGACCGTGACCACGGGCGGCTTCGGGAGGAGCCTCGTGCTGGTGCACCACCGCGGCGCCCGCTCCGGTGAGGAGCGCGTGACTCCGCTGATGGCGCTGCACCCCTCCGAGGACGTCTGGCTGCTCGCCGCGTCCGCCGCCGGTGCGCCCAAGCACCCCGCCTGGTTCCACAACACGATCGCCCACCCGGACCTGGCGATCGAGACCCCCGACGACGGCACCGTCGACGTCCGGGCGCGCGTCCTCGCCGGGGAGGAGCGCGACGCCGGCTGGGCCCGCTTCACCACCGCCTCCGCCGGCTTCCTCGACTACGAGAAGCGCACCACCCGCATCATCCCGGTCGTGGAGCTCACCCGCCGCTGACCGCGGCTCGTCAGCGCAGCGGCACGGGCACCGTGTCCGGCATGCTCCAGCGCAGCGCGATCCGCTCGCGGAAGCCGCCGCTGCGCAGCTCCGCCTCGAGCGCGTCGATCACCACGGGGAGCAGCGCGCGCCGCTCGATCAGCAGGTCGAGCACGAGCCGGTCGCCGGAGGTCAGCAGCACCGGGCCCGATCCGGGCAGCACCGCGATCCACTGGCACTCCCCCACCTGCACGCTCCGGTGCCGACGGAGGCGTCGGAGCAGCTCGGGCAGCGCCCGCGGATCGAGGGCGGACACGTCGGCACGGAGGGCGATCACCCCGCGAGCGTGCCCGCGCCGGACGACCTTCCGCCGACCTCCCGGTGAACACCGCGCCTCCGCGGGACGCCGTCCGCGAGAACGACACGACAGGAGCCCGCCCCGGAGCGCACCGCACCCGGGAACGGGAGAAGCCCCCGACCGGACATCCGATCGGGGGCTTCTCGCCCGGTTCTCTCGAACCCGGTTCTCACGAACTCCGGTTCTCATGAACTCTGGTGCGCGAGGGGGGAGTTGAACCCCCACGCCCTTTCGGGCACACGGACCTGAACCGTGCGCGTCTGCCTATTCCGCCACTCGCGCTCACCAGCGGCACCGAAGCGCCGACGAGAAATCGTAGCATCCCCCGGCCTCCGAGCCGAACCGGCACCCGCCGCCCCGGGCCGTCGCTCCCCCGGGAGCCGCCTCCGGGCCGCCCCGGTGAGAGCGCGCACACGGCACTCCGGCCGCGAAACCACCGCGGAGGATCGCGCATCCAGACCATCCCAGTAACATGCCCGTAGCCGTGCGCGGCGCAGACCAAGAAGAGGAAGCGGCGACGGGCGCGCAGACATCTCGATCCGTGCGCGACCGCCGAGAAGGCGAAGAACCGGAAGATCGGAAGACTGTGGGCATACTGGACAACTTCGAGAAGGGACTCGAGCGCGTCGTCAACGGCGCGTTCGCGCGGACCTTCAAGTCGGGTCTGCAGCCGGTCGAGCTCGCCTCCGCCCTCCGCCGGGAGCTCGACACCTCCGCCGCCGTGGTCAGCCGCGACCGCATCCTCGTCCCCAACAGCCTGGTCCTGCGGATGTCCGCGACCGACCTCGACCGGATGCAGCGCCTCGGCGCCACGCTGATCGACGAGCTCACCACGGTCGCCACCGAGCACGCCACCAAGCAGGGCTTCCGCTTCCCCGGCCCGATCGACATCTCCCTCGCCGTCGATCCGGCGCTCAGCGACGGCATGGTCGAGGTCGACTCCCGCAGCGTGAAGGGCACCGTCGCCTACACGCCCGTCCTCGACATCGACGGCCGGCGCCACCCGATCACGAAGGCGCGCACCGTCATCGGCCGCGGCAGCGACGCCGACATCACCGTCGACGACTCGGGCACCTCCCGCAAGCACGTCGAGATCCTCTGGGACGGCTCCCGCGCCCAGGTGCACGACCTCGGGTCCACGAACGGCTCCAAGCTCGACGGCCGGCCCGTCACGCAGGCGCCCCTGGCCCCCGAGCAGACCATCACGATCGGGCGCACCTCGATCGTCTACCGCGTCGTGCAGGGCTCCGCGCCCGCACGCACCGACCGCCCGTCGTCCGGCAGGGCAGCCGGACGCGGCTCCGAGCGATTCTGGGACGACCGGCTATGAGCGAGCTCACTCTCTTCCTCCTGCGCATCGCGTTCCTCGCGCTGCTGTGGTTCTTCGTGTTCGGCATCGTCTACGCGCTGCGCTCCGACCTGTTCGGGCAGCGCGTGCGCAAGCTGCCGCCCGGCGCGCAGGCCGCGTCCCCCGAGGCCCCGTTCGTGACGGCGGCCCAGCCCGTGGTCGCCGCGGCCGCCCCGGCTCCCGCGCCCGCGCAGCCCGCCTCCCCGTCGGCCCCCTCGGCCCGGAGGAGCCGCGAGGCCGCCGCCGAGCGCGCCGAGCAGGGAGGCGCCGCCACGGTCCACACGGCGCAGCGCCTCGTGATCACCTCGGGCCCCAAGCGGGGCACCGAGCTCGAGCTGACCGGCGACCCGCTGACGATCGGCCGCTCCGCGGAGTCGACGCTGGTCATCCGCGACGACTACACCTCGACCCACCACGCGCGCCTGCTCCTCTGGAACGACGAGTGGATGATCCAGGACCTCGACTCCACCAACGGCACCTTCCTCGACGGCCGCCGCGTCGGCGCGCCCACCAAGGTGCCGCTGGACACGCCCGTGAAGGTCGGCACCACCACCTTCGAACTGCGACGGTCGTAGCGCGTGGCCCCCACTCCGGAGAGCGGCTCCGGCCACGGCGCGGTGCGCGAGAGCGCCGCCGTCTCGCACGTCGGCAGGATCCGCTCCAACAACCAGGACTCCGGCTACGCGGGCCGGCAGCTCTTCGTCGTCGCCGACGGCATGGGCGGCCACGCGGGCGGCGACGTCGCCTCCTCCATCGCGATCAAGCGCGTCGCGGAGGCCGACCGCGTCTACGCCTCCACCTACGAGGCCGAGGACGAGCTCAAGCGCACCCTGCTGGCGGCCAACACCCTGCTGGCAGACGCCGTGGTCGACCACCCCGAGCTCACCGGCATGGGCACCACCGTCAGCGCGATCGCCCGCGTCGGCGAGTCGGTGGCGATCGCGCACATCGGCGACTCCCGCATCTACGTCCTCCGCGACGGCCGACTCGAGCAGGTCACGACCGACCACACTTTCGTGCAGCGCCTCGTCGACTCCGGCCGCATCACGGAGGAGGAGGCGATGACGCACCCGCGCCGCTCCGTCCTGATGCGGGTCCTCGGCGATGTGCACACCAACCCCGAGATCGACACGCTCACGCTCGAGACCGAGCCGCACGACCGCTGGCTGATCTGCTCCGACGGCCTCTCCGGCGTCGTCCCGCACGACGAGATCCTCAAGGAGCTCAGCCGCGACGAGACCGCCCAGCAGGTGGCCGACCGCCTGATCCGCGACAGCCTCTCGCACGGCGCCCCGGACAACGTCACCGTCGTCGTCCTCGACATCCCCGGGGCGGGCGACACCGCGCGCATCCTCGCCCCCGTGGAGGAGCCGGTGGTCGTCGGATCGGCCGCCGCGCCCACGCCCTTCAGCACCGACGACTCGCAGAACCGCGTCCGGATCCCCGGCCTCCGCCTGCACACCCGGGCTCCCGCCGCGCAGGGCCCCACCCACTTCGAGCCCGCGTCCGAGGACTACCTCGACGAGCTGATCGAGGAGGACCGCCGCCGGCACCTGCGCCGCCGCATCACCTGGCTCGTCGGCCTGTCCCTCGTGCTGATCATCGGATTCCTCGGGATCCTCTTCGCCTACGACTGGACGCAGTCCCGCTTCTACGTCGGCACCGACGGGGACACCGTGATCATCTACCAGGGCATCCAGCAGTCGGTCGGCCCGCTCTCGCTCTCGGAGGTGAAGGAGGACACGGGCATCCCGCTCGACTCCCTCCGCGCCTACGACGTCGAGCAGCTGGAGCAGACGATCAGCGCCGACTCCTACGCCGGCGCGGTCGACATCGTCGAGCGCCTCACGGACGCGAACGGAGCACCATGACGGACGCCGCCACGGCCACCGCCCGCCCCGCCCCCGAGCGGCAGGGCTTCTTCCGCCAGAAGCTGCGCAATCTCGAGCTCCTGCTCCTGATCGGCGCATGCCTGATCGACGCCGGCGCGATCGTGCTCGTGCAGCTCGGCGCCCTCGGCTCGATCGACACCACGCTGGTCTCGCTGGGCGCCGGCCTCTCGGCGCTCGTGCTCGCCGTGCACGTCGTGCTGCGCTTCGCGGCCCCGGCGGCCGACCCCTTCCTCCTCCCGATCGCCACCGTGCTGAACGGCCTGGGCGTCGCCGAGATCTACCGGATCGACATCGCCGACGGCGCGACCGGCTGGGAGTCGGTCGCGGTGCGGCAGATCTTCTGGAGCGCCCTGGCCGTCGTCGCGGCGATCGTGGTGCTGCTGGTCATCCGCAACCACCGCGTGCTGTTCCGCTACACCTACGTCGCCGGGTTCGCGGCGATCGTGCTGCTCCTGCTGCCGCTCCTGCCCTTCATCGGCCGCGAGGTCAGCGGCGCGCGCGTCTGGATCGGGATCGGCGACGTGGCGAGCTTCCAGCCCGGCGAGATCGCCAAGATCGCCCTCGCGGTCTTCTTCGCCGGCTACCTCGTGCGCAACCGCGACTCCCTCTCGATGGTGGGCCGCACCGTCCTCGGGATGCGCTTCCCGCGCCTGCGCGACCTCGGCCCGATCCTGGTGGTCTGGGCGGTCACGATGGGCGTCATCGTCTTCCAGCGCGACCTGGGGACGGCTCTGCTCTACTTCGGCCTGTTCCTGGTCATGCTCTACGTCGCGACCGGGCGCACCAGCTGGGTCCTCATCGGCGTCGGCCTGTTCCTCGGCGGCGCGCTGCTGGCGAGCCAGACGCTCGACTACGTGGGCAACCGCTTCGCCAACTGGCTCGAGCCCTTCAGCGCCGAGCGCTACGGGGCGGATCCGGGCGGCAGCTACCAGCTCGTGCAGGGCCTCTTCGGCCTCGCGCACGGCGGGCTGCTCGGCACGGGCCTCGGCCAGGGGATGCCGGATCTCACGCCGGTCCCGCAGTCCGACTACATCATCGCGAGCCTCGGCGAGGAGCTGGGCCTCGCCGGGCTCTTCGCGATCTTCGGCCTCTACCTCCTGCTGGTCTCGCGCGGGTTCCGCATCGGCTTCGCCGGGCAGGACGACTTCGGGCGCCTCCTGGGAGTCGGCCTCTCGTTCGTGATCGCCCTGCAGTGCTTCATCGTCATCGGAGGCGTCACCCGTGTCATCCCGCTGACCGGCCTGACCACGCCGTTCCTCGCCGCCGGCGGCTCCTCCCTCGTGGCGAACTGGATGATCGTGGCGGTGCTGCTGCGCCTGTCCGACACAGTCCGCAGTCAGCCTCGTCTGGTGGTGTGATCCGTCGATGAACCGAGAACTCAAACGGGTGAGCCTCGTCGTGCTGACGATGTTCGTGGCCCTCTTCCTCTCCACCACCACCATCCAGGTGATCCAGGCCGACTCCCTCGACGAGGACGGCCGCAACACGCGGACCCTCTACGAGAGCTTCTCGACCGAGCGCGGCGCGATCCTCGCCGGCGGTCAGCCGATCGCCTCCTCGACGCCGTCGGACGACCTCTACAAGTTCCAGCGGCAGTACGCGAACGGCCCGCTCTACTCCGCCGTGACCGGCTACTTCACCCTGAATCAGGGCACCACCGGCATCGAGCGCACGCTCAACGACTACCTCTCGGGCACCTCGAACTCGCAGTTCTTCGACGAGATCAACAACCTCGTCACTGGCCAGGACCCGAAGGGCGCGTCGGTCGAGCTCTCGATCGACCCGGTCGCCCAGCAGGCCGCCTTCGACGCGCTCGGCGACTACACGGGGGCCGTCGTCGTGACGGAGCCGGCCACCGGCCGCATCCTCGCGATGGTCTCGAAGCCCACCTTCGATCCCACCGCGCTGGCCTCCCACGACACCGACGACGTCCTCGCCGCCTACCGGGCGCTGAACGACGACTCCTCCGAGCCCCTCGTGAACCGGGCGATCGGCGGCTCGCTCAATCCGCCCGGCTCCGTCTTCAAGCTCGTCGTGGCCTCGGCCGCCCTCGAGTCCGGCCGCTTCACGGCCGACTCGAGCTTCCCCAACGTCGAGTCGTACACGCTGCCCGGCTCCTCGTCGCAGGTGATCAACTCCGGAGGCGGTCTCTGCGGCTCCGGAGAGACGGTCACGCTGGCCACCGCCGTCTCGCTCTCCTGCAACGTCCCGATGGCCGAGATGGGCGTGCAGCTGGGAGCGGACGCGATCCGCTCGCAGGCCGAGAAGTTCGGCTTCGACACCGAGCTCGAGATCCCGATGTCGGTCGAGGCGAGCACCTACCCGACGAAGACGGACGACGCCCAGACGGCCCTCACCGCCTTCGGGCAGTACGAGGTGCGCGCGACGCCGCTGCAGATCGCCATGGTCTCCGCGGCGATCGCGAACGGCGGCGAGGTGATGCAGCCGAACCTGGTCGACTCGATCCGCTCGCAGGACCTCAGCGTGCTGCAGCAGTTCCAGGAGAAGTCGCTCGGCCGGGCGGTGAGCACGCAGACCGCGGACGCCGTCAAGGCGATGATGGTCGCCAGCGTCCAGGGCGGCGCGGCGACGAATGCAACAATAGGGGGCGTCACTGTGGCCGGTAAGACCGGTACCGCCGAGAACGGCGGGGACGACCCGTACACCCTCTGGTTCACCGGCTTCGCGCCTGCGGACGACCCGCAGTACGCCATCACCGTGCTCGTGGAGAACGGTGGAGGGCTCGGCCAGACCGGGTACGGCAACCTGATCGCCGCACCCATCGGACAACAGGTACTAGAGGCGGTGCTGAACAAATGAGACCCACGACAGGCCTCACCTTCGGGGGACGCTACGAGCTGCAGTCCCGGATCGCCATCGGCGGCATGGGAGAGGTGTGGCAGGCGACCGATCTGGTCATCGGCCGCACCATCGCGATCAAGATCCTGAAGGACGAGTACCTCGGCGACCCCGGCTTCCTCGAGCGCTTCCGCGCCGAGGCCCGCCACGCGGCGCTGGTCAACCACGAGGGCATCGCCAACGTCTACGACTACGGCGAGGAGGACGGGTCGGCCTACCTGGTCATGGAGCTCGTCCCCGGCGAGGCGCTCTCGACCGTCCTCGAGCGCGAGCGCGTCCTCTCGACCGACAAGGTCCTCGACATCGTCGCGCAGACCGCGCTCGCCCTGCACGCCGCGCACGCCGCGGGCCTCGTGCACCGCGACGTGAAGCCGGGCAACCTGCTCATCACGCCGGACGGCCGCGTCAAGATCACCGACTTCGGCATCGCGCGCATCGCCGACCAGGTCCCGCTGACGGCGACCGGGCAGGTCATGGGCACGGTCCAGTACCTGTCCCCGGAGCAGGCGAGCGGCCAGCCCGCCTCCCCCGCCACCGACATCTACTCGCTGGGCATCGTCGCCTACGAGTGCCTGGCCGGGCGCCGCCCCTTCACGGGCGAGTCGCAGGTCGCCATCGCGATGGCGCAGATCAACGACACCCCGCCGGAGCTGCCGGTCACGGTCGCGGAGCCGGTGCGCAATCTCGTCTACTCCTGCATCGCCAAGAAGCCGGCCGACCGCCCCGCCACCGCCGCGCACCTCGCGCGGGCGGCCCAGGCGCTGCGCTCGGGCGACGTGCGCGGAGCGGCGCTGGCCGTCCCCGCGGTCCTCAGCGACCTGCCCGCGACGCAGGCGACCACGGTCCTCCCCTCCAACCAGGGCGCGACGCAGGCGACCACGGTGCTCCCCTCCGGCGCGCCCGCGGCCGCGGCCGCCGCTCCGTTCGTGCCGATCGAGGAGCCGCTCGAGGCCTCCGAGGAGCCGCGCAGGCGCAGCCCCTGGACCTGGCCGCTGATCGCCCTCATCGTGATCCTCGCCGTCGTCATCGCGGGCACGATCTTCGCCCTGACGACCGGCGGGAGCAGCGACCCGGCCGCCTCCCCCACCGCGACGACCAGCACGGCCCCGTCGCCGACGCCGTCCGAGACTCCGACTCCCACGCCGACGCCGACCTCGAACACGGTCGTCATCGACAAGGCCGACTACGTCGGGCGCTCCTTCGACGACGTCGAGACCGAGCTCGAGGCCCTGGGCATGGGCGTCCGCCGCGCGGACGGTCCGAGCGCCCCCACCGCCGAGCAGGTCGGACTCGTCGAGGACGTGAACCCCACCGCGAACGTGGTGAAGGGCACGACCATCGAGGTCTCCGTCTTCACCGAGGTCGCGACCCCGGACGCACCGACCGCCGTGCCGACCGTCACCCCCGCCGCCTCCAGCGTCGAGGCGGGCGCGACGTTCAACGTCACCTGGAGCAACTACAACCAGTGCCCGAGCGGAACCTCCGTGAGCGGTTACCGGGTGACCGCGACCGGTAAGGGCGCGAGCGTGACGAGCACCAACCCGTCGAACTCGACGACCGCGACGATCCAGGCCGGCACCACGGCCGGCACGATCGACGTCACGTACACCGTGCTCTGCGGCGAGTCGGAGTCGGCGGCCTCGCCCACCCTCACCGTCACCGTCGAGGAGCCGGCTCCGACCCCGGCGCCGACCCCCACCTCGAAGGCCACCTCGACGCCCACCCCCTCCGAGTAGCGGCGGCGCGCCGGGCCGGGGCACCGCTCCGGCCCGGCGCCTCGCGGCCGTCGCGTCGCGCCCCCGCCCGGAACACCAGGGGCCCATAGGTACACTTGCCGTGGCTCCTCGGGGCCGCACCACACGGAAGTACAGGGCGGGAGCGTGCGCGTGACGGATGAGGGTCGCCTGATCGCGGGACGGTACCAGGTCGGGCCCCGGCTCGGCCGCGGCGGGATGTCCGAGGTGTACCTCGGCACCGACACCCGGCTCGGCCGCACCGTCGCCATCAAGGAGCTGAAGCTCTCCCTCTCCTCCGACTCCGCCTTCCGCCTGCGGTTCCGCCAGGAGGCGCAGTCCGCGTCGCGCATGTCGCATCCCACGATCGTCCGGGTCTTCGACGCGGGCGAGGAGGTCTCGCTCGACGACAACGGCGCCGAGTCGCGCCGGCCCTTCATCGTCATGGAGCACATCGAGGGCCGCCTCCTCAAGGACCTGATCGCCGAGGGCCCCCTCGACGTGGACGAGGCCGTCCGCATCACGGAGGGCATCCTCACCGCCCTCGAGTACTCGCACCGCGCAGGCGTCGTCCACCGCGACATCAAGCCCGGCAACATCATGCTGACCCCGTCGGGCCAGGTGAAGGTGATGGACTTCGGGATCGCCCGCGCCGTCTCCGACTCCGCCGCCACGGTCGCTCAGACCACGGCGATCCTCGGCACCGCGGCCTACTTCTCCCCCGAGCAGGCGAAGGGCGAGCAGGTCGACGCCCGCAGCGACCTCTACTCCGCCGGCATCGTGCTCTTCGAGCTCCTCACCGGCCGTGCGCCCTTCCGCGGCGACACCCCGGTGGCCGTCGCCTACCAGCACGTCAGCGAGACGCCGCCGGCGCCGAGCTCCATCAACCCGGCCGTCACGCCGGCGCTCGACGCGGTCGTCGCCCGAGCACTCTCCAAGGACCGCTACGAGCGCTTCCAGGGAGCTGCGGAGTTCCGCGACGACCTGCGCGACGCCGCCGCCGGACGCCTCCCCGACCACCGCCCGATCGACGAGCTGACCACCTCGCTCTTCGCGGCCCGCAGCCAGGGTGGAGTCAACGACTCCGAGCTCGCCCTCCGCCAGCTGGCCGAGGACAACTCGATCGTCCGCACCCAGCGCCGCCCGCCGGTCCTCTGGATCTGGTCCTCGATCGTCGTGCTGGCCGTGATCGTCGCCGCACTCGTGATCTGGGTGCTGACGCTCCAGCCCGCGTCGACGCTGCCTTCGCAGTCGCGCGAGGTCCCCACCCTCACCGAGACCACCTACGACAGCGCCCAGTCGACCCTGACCGAGCTCGACCTCGTGCCGAGCCAGGTCGCGGAGTACAGCTCGACCGTCCCCGAGGGAGAGGTGATCCGCACGGATCCGGGCTCGGGCACGATCGTCGCGCCCGAGACGGTCATCCGCATCGTCGTGTCCCAGGGTCCGCAGCCCGTCGCCGTGCCGGACACCGTCGGGCAGAGCCTCGCCGAGGCCATCGACGCGCTCACCGCCGTCGGCTTCGTCGAGGGCTCCCAGACCCGCGAGAACTCGCCGACCGTCCCGGGCGACGTCGTGCTCTCCGCCTCCCCCGGAGCGGGACAGCAGGTCGCCCAGGGCACGCCGGTCGACCTCACCGTCTCCTCCGGCCAGGTCACGCTCCCCGACCTCGTCGGGACGTCCCTCAGCAGCGCGCTGGCCACCCTCGCCTCCGAGAAGCTGCAGCTCGTGGGGGTCGAGGTCCCGGACGAGACCTGCGACGCGACCCGGGCGAACCCGCCCATCACGACCCAGTCCCTGGCTCCGGGCGACGTCCCGCAGGGATCGACCGTCCAGCTCGGCTACTGCGCGGGCTGACCCGGCCTGCGGCCCGCTGCGGCTGCGGCGTCGGCCGACGGCGCTCGGTGGAGGCCGGGCCGCTGCTCTGCGCGCCGAGAAGGGCTCGTCCGGACGTTGCTCGTCGGGTCGATGCTCCGCGAGGCCGACAGCCCCGAGGTGAACGGCTACGCCCGGCGCGCGTCGGCGAGCGGGGGCTGGAGCCGCACGACCTCGCCGCCTGCCGATCCGTCGGCGGGGCGTGCGATCCGGCCGCGGATGTCGCTCGGGGTGAGCCCCTCGCGGCGCTTGAGCGCACGGCGGAGGTGGTCCGCCGAGGAGAATCCGGACGCGGCGGCGATCGCCTCGAGCGGGACCTCCCGCGGGCGGCGGCGCAGGAGCTCCACGGCGCTGGCGACCCGGGATCGCTCGATCTCGCTCGCGACCGTGGTGCCCGCATCCTCGAAGAGCCGCTGGAGGGAGCGGGTGGACACGTTGACCGCGTCGGCCACCGCCTCCGGAGTGCAGCGCGGCGTGCGGTGCGTCCGGTCGATGACCGTGCGCGCGCGCCCGAGCGTGGCGGCTCGCACGCTCGTGGTGCCGGGCTGCGAGCTCGCCGCCGCGAGGAACGCGCTGGTGAGGAGCTGCTTGACCACGTGGGCGAAGCCGGTGACCTCGCCCTCGCCGGGCAGCCCCGTCCCCGACTCCGCCGCGAGGGCGAAGGCGGTCGTGAAGGCGTACGCGGCGCGGGTGGACCGGGCGTCGGGATCGAGCGCGTAGACCGGGGCCGAGGTGTCGAAGCCGTAGCGGCGCATCTCGTCGGCGCGCAGTGAGAGGTGGAGGATCGTGGCCGGAGTCGTCGACTCGGTCGTGAAAGTCGTCGTCCCCTGCTGGTACGAGATCGAGCCCGGACGCAGCAGCACCGTTCGGTCCGGGGCGACCATGCGCACGAAGCCGTCGATGAGGAAGCTGAAGGTGAGGAAGGAGGTGTCGTCGGCCGGCCACGTCCCGCGGAGGACGCGCAGCGGCGAGACCGTCATCAGCACGACGCTCAGATCGGCGGTGCCGAATCCCGAACCGGTGATGCTCGGAACGGTGCCGGGTTTGACGACGATGCGCGGTCCGAGATTCTCGAGCTCTCGGATTCCCGAGAAAGCCCAGGAGATCGATGCGACCATCTGGTCCCCCCGGACTTCTCTTGTGGCGCCGACCCCCTGTCGACGCCCTCTGATTATGCAGGGAAAAGGGGCCGCATCCTCCGCCGGGAGCCCGTCAAATCCCGCCACCTGATCGGGGGGTGCGCAAGGGGGTGGACAAGGTCACCCTCATACCCTGTCGCGGCGTTCTCCTCCGCCCGCCGTCATTTAGCCGTCAGATGGCGGATTTCTACGTGAGAACGCACTCAGGGCGGCATCCCCGTTCGGGGGACGGTGGTCGCTGATCATTCTCAATGCTCTCGACTCGATAATGAGCCCGATAAGCCCGGCGAATTCCGCCTCACCGAGTCGAGATCGAGAGTCCGGGCGTGTCGTCGGCCGATACGGACGACCGGATCGACGTCACCTCGCGCAGCCAGTTCTCGAGAAGGCGCCGCCCGCCCTCGGTGAGGACCGACTCCGGATGGAACTGCACGCCCACGAGCGGAGCACTCCGGTGCCGGACGGCCATGACCACTCCCTCCGGTGTCCGCGCCGTCACCCGCAGCTCCTCGGGAAGGCTCTCGCCGTCGACCGCGAGCGAGTGGTACCGCATCGCGGCGAAGCCGGAGGGCAGGCCGTCGAAGAGCGGATCTCCGTCGTGGAGGACCGCGGACGTCCGGCCGTGCAGCAGCTCCGGCGCCTCCGTGACGCGGGCGCCGAGAGCGTGGGCGAGCACCTGGTGGCCGAGGCAGACTCCGAGCAGCGGCCGCCCGGTCGCCTCCGCCCGCTGCACGAGCGCCGTCGACGCGGGGACGTCCTCGGGGCGGCCCGGTCCGGGTGAGACCAGGACTCCGTCCGCCTCCTCCGCGAGAGCCAGGAGCGCCGTCGTCCCGAGGTCGTCGAACTCGACCACGTCGACCTCGGCACCGAGCTCGCGGAGATACGAGACGAGCGTGAAGACGAAGCTGTCGTGGTGGTCGACGACCAGGATCCGCGGGGCCGCGCCGCCGGTCACGAGCCGACGGTCACGTTCCGGTCGAGCACGAGCGACTGCACCCAGGGGAACACCCACTCGTCGAGCGCGACCAGGACCGCCGCTACGAGGACGAGGACGATCAGGAGCCGGACCCACCACGGCCCGGGCAGAAGCCGCCACAGCGCTGCGTACACGGTCAGCCCTCCTGAGCCAGCGAGGCGGCGATCTCGGCGGGGGCGCCCGCGGACCGCGGCTGGAACGAGTCGAAGACGCCGTACGCGATGATCCGCTCGGCCGTCGAGTAGAGCGGGTTGCAGCTCGTCAGCGTGATCAGGCGGTCGGTCGGAGCCGCGTCCGGAGTCCACGGGACCGGGTCGATCACCTGGACGTCGGAGGGCTGGACGTACTCGAGATTGCGGAAGCGGTAGGTGTACCAGCCGTCCGCCGTCTCGATGTAGATCGGGTCGCCGAGCTGGAGCTCGTCGATCAGGTGCATGCCTCCGCCGTACGCGCTGCGGTGCGCGGCGAGCGCGAAGTTGCCGGCCTGGCCGGGCATCTGCGTCCCGGGGTAGTGGCCGATGCTCCCCTCGTCGAGCACGTTCTCGGCGTCGATGCCCTCGGCGATCGTGCGCACCCACCCCTCGCCGTAGCGCGGGATGTAGAGGTTGCCGAAGGAGGTGTCGAGGGCGGCGACCGACGCGACGACCGGCTCCGCCGGGGCGGCCTCGGTCGGCTGCGGTGCCGGAGAGGAGTCGCCCCAGGTCTCGCGGAGCTCCGCGGCCTGCGTCGTCTGCCGGCCCGCGATCACCGCGTCGTTCCACCAGAGCTGCCAGGCCAGGAAGAGCAGGACCAGGACGCCGGCGGTCATCAGGAGCTCGCCGACGACTCCGAAGAACGAGAGTCGTCGGACCGGGCGGGCCCTCCGTCGCTTCGCTCGCGGCCGCAGAGCCGCCCCGTCGGAGTTCTGGGCGGTCATGCGACGAGTCTAGGCGCGAGCCGTGACCGGCTGTGGCGCACGATCCGGACCTGTGGAGAGCCCTCCCGAGTCGCCGCCTGAGGAGGGCCGAGGGGACCACTCGAGCGCCCGCACCGGCCGCTCCGCGAGTCCGCACAGCACCCGCGCAGCCCCGGCGCTCCCGGCCCGGAGCCTCCGCCCGGTACAGTGGTCGGCATGGCACGAGCGACGAAGAGCCCGAAGCCCGAGCGCGACGAGGCCCGGACCGGCGAGAACGCACCGAATCCGGTCTGGTTCAAGCCGGTGATGTTCGGCTTCATGCTGCTCGGACTCGCCTGGATCATCGTCTTCTACGTGAGCCAGGGCACCCTGCCGATCCCCGATCTCGGCAACCTCAACATCCTGATCGGCTTCGGCATCGCGTTCATCGGCTTCCTGATGACGACGCGCTGGCGCTGAGCCTCCCCCAGTCGTGAACGACGCCCCGTCCGGTCCGCCGACGGGGCGTTCGTCGTCGGTGGAGCGTCTGCGCGCCGCCGGCTGCGTCTTCGCCGAGGAGGAGGCGGGCCTGCTCGAGGAGGCCGCCGACTCCTCCTCCGACCTCGAGCTGCTGCTCCGCCGCCGCGAGACGGGCGAGCCCCTCGAGCAGATCCTCGGCTGGGTCGCCTTCCGCGGCCTGCGCGTCCCCGTCGCACCCGGCGTCTTCGTGCCCCGCGTGCGCACCGAGTGGCTGGTCGACTGCGCCCTGGAGGTCCTCCCGGGCGGCGCCGTGGTGCTCGACCTCTGCTGCGGATCCGGCGCCCTCGCCCGGTCGATCGCGGAGGAGCGGCCGGACGTCCGCCTGCTCGCCGCCGACCTCTCCCCCGCCGCCGTCGCCTGCGCGCGCCGCACGCTCGCAGGCCGCGCCGACGTCCACGAGGGCGACCTCTTCGACGCTCTCCCCCGGAGTGAGCGCGGGCGGATCGACGTCGTCGTCGTCAACGCCCCCTACGTCCCCACCGCGGCGATCGCGCTCATGCCGCCGGAGGCCCGGGTGCACGAGCCGATGCTCACGCTCGACGGCGGGTCGGACGGGCTCGCCCTCCACCGCCGCATCGCTCAGGAGGCGGGAGCGTGGCTCGCACCCCACGGCGTCGTCGTGATCGAGGTCGGCGCGGATCAGGCCGCGGCGAGTGCCTCCGCGTTCCAGGCGGCCGGGTTCGCCACCTCGCTGCACCGCGACGACGACCGTGAGGCGACGGCCCTGGTGGCCGTCCGCCGGAGAACTACACCGCTGTAATTATCCCCAGCTGTGGAATCTCCTGTGGAGAACTCCGCGGTTTCCGCCGCGCTGGCCTGCTCGAGGCGAGGAGGGCCCGGATCCGCACCAGTCCGCCGGTCCTCGGACGCGTCGCCGTCCCCGGATCGTCCTCCCGAGGAGGACACCCGGGACGTTCTCCCCAGTGTTAACAACTCTGTGGATAACTTCCTCCCCACCTGTTGAGAGCACCTGTGGACAGCGGTGGAGACGGTCGCCGCGGGAACGACGAAGCGGCGGGCCCGGGAGTGCGCAAGGCACTGCCGGACCCGCCGCTGCGGGAGGGGACGGGATCAGCCGAGGACGTAGGCGCCCGCGGTGATCGCCACCAGTCCGACTCCGATGAGCCCGACGAGGAGGTTCTGCGTGCGCCGCTGGGCGCGCTGCCGGGTCTTCGTGAAGACCAGCCCGATGAGCGCGCCGGCCACCAGACCGCCGACGTGCGCCTGCCACGCCACGTTCATCCCGGGCAGGAACCCGATGACGAGGTTCAGTCCGACCAGCACCAGCAGCTGCGACGCCTGACCGCCCAGATGCCGGAGGATCACCAGGTACGCGCCCATCAGCCCGAAGATCGCACCGGAGGCGCCGATCACCGGGGTCAGCGGGTCCGCGAGGAGCAGGACGCCCACCGATCCGGCGAAACCGCTCAGGAGGAAGAGGGTGAGGTAGCGCCCGCGGCCCAGCATGCGCTCGAGCACCATGCCGAACACCCACAGCGTGTACATGTTCAGCACCAGGTGGAACGGGATGACGATGAAGAGCGACGTGCTGTGGAGGAACACCGAGGTGAGCATCCGCCACGGCTCGAAGCCGGCACCGAAGCCGGGGAGCGTGTAGGCGGGGGCGTACAGGAGCGCGTTGACCGCCGGCCCGCCGACGAAGGGGAGGATCTCGACGATCCACAGCACGATGCAGAGCGCGATGATCGCGTAGGTCACCGTCGGCTGGTCGGCGCGGGTCATGGCCCGCACGCGGGAGAGGAGGGGACCGCGGGTGCGCGGCGCGGTGGCGCGCTGCTGCGCCATGTCGTCCGGGCAGATCACGCCGACCGGAGCGGGCGTCTGGCACTCGCCGCAGATGGTGCGGCCGCACCGCTGGCAGCGCACGAAGCTCTGCCGGTCGGGGTGTCGGTAGCAGGAGTAGGTGCTGCTCGGCGGGACCTGGGTCACGGACGTGCCTCCGGGGAGAACGAGGGCCGGGCCCTGACGGACCCGGCCCTCGAATGAGTGGTGGATGAGGCGATCAGACCTCGGTGATCTCGACGCTCTCGATCACGACGTCCTCGAGCGGCTTGTCACGGCCGTCGGTGGGGACCGCCGAGAGCGACTGCACGAGCTTCTTCGACTCCTCGTCGGCGACGGCGCCGAAGATGGTGTGCTTGCCCTGGAGCCAGGTGGTCGGCGCCACGGTGATGAAGAACTGCGAGCCGTTGGTGCCGCGGCCCGCCTGCTTGCCGGCGTTCGCCATCGCGAGGATGTAGGGCTGGGTGAAGTCGAGCTCCGAGTTGATCTCGTCGTCGAACTGGTAGCCCGGGCCGCCGATGCCCTGACCGAGCGGGTCGCCGCCCTGGAGCATGAAGTCGGGGATGATGCGGTGGAAGACGGTGCCGTTGTAGAGCGGCTCCTTCGTCTTCGCACCCGTGGCGGGGTGGGTCCACTCGATGTCGCCGGTCGCGAGACCGACGAAGTTGCGGACCGTCTTGGGAGCGTGGTTCCCGTAGAGGTTGACGACGATGTCGCCCTTGTTGGTGTGGAACGTCGCGACTGCGGTGTGCAAAGGCATGATCGGATTCTCGCACAGCGCGTCTGTAGGCCCCTGCAACGCCCGGTGTCAATGCGCTGGGTGCGCGATGCGGACGCCGATCGATGAGTGGCAGTATTGAGGCGTTCGCTGCTCGTAGCCGATGGAGGACCAACATGGGTCTGTCACGTAAGCACAAGAAGGATCTCAAGCGTCTTCGCAAGAACGCCGAGGCGGTCTGGGGCGAGCAGCAGGAGGTGCTGGCGCACGCGGCCTCCGTGCTCGAGAAGAGCCGCCGCCACGCGTCGAAGTACGCCAAGAAGGAGCTCGTCCCCTTCGTCAAGGACACGTACGACTCGCGCGTCAAGCCGGTCTACGACAACGGCGTCTCGGCCGTCGAGGGCACGTACTCCTCGGCCCGCCACGCCTACAAGCACAAGGTCGTCCCGACCTTCGCCGCTGTCGGTGGCACGGCCGCCGCCGCCTTCGAGGCCGCCAAGGACTCGAAGAACCGCGCGAAGCTCGCCGAGATCTCGAAGGCGCGCTGGGAGGAGCTCACCACTCCCCCGAAGAAGAAGAGCAAGGTCGGCACGGTCTTCGCGATCGGCGCCGCGCTGGTCGCCGTCGGCGGCATCGGCTACGCCGTCTGGCAGACGTTCCGCGCCGACGACGAGCTGTGGGTCGCCGAGGACGAGCCGCAGAGCGCCGCGCAGAACGCGGCCTCGACCGCTTCCTGACGTTCTCGTCGCTGGAGCCGGGCCCCTCAGGGGGTCCGGCTCCTTCGCATGCCCGGGTTAGGCTTCTGCGGTGGACATCCGGGTCGCCGCGTACGGCGTGATCATCGACGGCGAGCGGATGCTGCTCGCGCACTGGAGCCAGGGGCCGTGGTCGGCCTGGACGCTTCCGGGCGGCGGGATCGACGAGGGCGAGTCGCCCGCCGACGCCGCGGTCCGCGAGATCTTCGAGGAGACGGGCTACCGTGCCGAGCTCGAGGCCCTCATCGGCGTGGACTCGCACGTGATCCCCGCGCACCGCCGCAGCGATCCCGAGGCCGGCCCCCTGCACGCCATCCGCGTCGTCTACCGCGCCCGCATCGTGGGCGGCGAGCTCACGCACGAGGTGGACGGCTCCACGGACGCCGCCGCCTGGTTCCCCCTGAGCGACGTCGAGGAGCTGGAGCGCGTCGAGCTCGTCGACGCGGCCCTCACCATGAACGAGGCCTGGCTCCTCCGCTGACGGTGCCCGGGAATCCCCGGCCGCGCCCCGGTGTTCCCTTCGTCGTGATCGTCGAGCTCTACACCTCCGCCTTCTGCGGCGCCTGCCATGCCGCGCGCTCGGTGCTGGAGCGCGCCGCGGAGCTCGTCCCCGCCGCCGAGATCCGCGAGCGCGACGTGGCCTTCCACCCCGTCGAGGCCGAGGCCGCCGGCATCCGCTCGACCCCCACGGTCGTCGTGCGGGACACGGCCGGAGAGGTGGTCTTCCGAGCGGAGGGCGCCCCCTCCCTCCCGCAGGCTCTCGCCGCTCTGGCCCTCGCCCTGCCCGCGTAGGGTGGCCGCGGGAGGACCCATGCACCGTCGCGCCGCGCTCGCGAGCACCGTCGTGCTGCTCGGCGCCCTGGCGCTCTCGGGGTGCGCCTCCGAGGAGCCGGTGACCACGGCCGCGGTCGGGCTCGGACGGGGCGGCGAGCGAGGAGAGGTCCTCGGGGTCGTCGTCGTGTGCTCGGGGTCCGTCGACGGCCTCGACCTCGCCGCCTCCGACTCCGCTCCCCTGACCATCGGCGACGGGCTGCGGAGGGTCACCCGCTGGGTCTCCCCGTCCCCGGTCACGCAGCTGGGCGCGACCGACCTCTCCGGATCCACGGTCTGGCCGGCCGACACGGTGATCGAGCGGTTCCCGCTCGGCGTCGACCTCGCGCTGGGCGCCTACGCGACCGACCGCTCCGTGCTCGCCCGCCCGGTCGTCTTCACGGCCGAGCAGTTCGACACGCTCTCCGTCGGTGAGATCATCGTCGGCGACATCCGCGACGGCACGTCCGAGACCCTCTCGGTCCAGCAGTTCCTGGGCCTCGCCTGCGTGGACCGCTGAGCGGGCGGCTCGGCCGTCCGAGTGGCGACCTCGATCGCATGGCCGCGCGGCGGGCGACAGGAGAGGCCGCCGAAGACCTCGACACGGTGACCCCGCGACGGCGGAGGACCCGGAGTGCCATGGGCCGGGAGACCAGAAGGGCCGACGAAGGGGGAGCACCCGCGAGAGGGGAGGAAGTGTGGAGCCTAGGAGATTCGAACTCCTGACATCCTGCTTGCAAAGCAGGCGCTCTACCAACTGAGCTAAGGCCCCGGGCCGGAGACGGGGCGATCCGTCTCCGAGAGTCGAACGGCCCGCCACCGCGAGGTGACGGGCCGTTCGGACCGGGTGGGGGTACCAGGACTTGAACCTGGGACCTCTTCATTATCAGTGAAGCGCTCTAACCGCCTGAGCTATACCCCCGGAATGGCCAGAGGAGACTCTACCCGACATCGAGCAGGAATCCCAATCGGCCGGACCGTGCGCCCTACTGGTTGGTGAAGCCCACCAGGAGGCCGCCGGTGATCTTGACGCTGAGATTGTACAGCAGCGCCACGATCGCGCCGAGCGCGGTGGTGACGATGGTGTTCAGCACCGCGACGACGATCGCGAAGCCCATGACCTGCGGCAGCGAGATGATCGTGTTGAGGTCGAACGCCTCCGCGCCGGCGATGTCCTGCACGAGGCCGTTGACCTCGTCGAACACTCCCGTCTGGGCCAGGACCGTGTAGACCAGGTAGACGACGACGATCGTGATGATCGCGAGCGTCAGGCCCAGCAGGAACGAGAGCTTCACGGCCGACCAGAAGTCGACGTAGACGAGCTTCAGGCGGACCTGCTTCGCCGCCGGGCTCTTCGCGGACTTCCTGGCGAGCTTCTCGGCGACGGTGCTACTCATCTACGGACCCATCCTCCTCCGACACCGGAGCGGACTCGGCCGGCGCCGCGGCGTCGGGATCCTCGTCCTGGGCGTCGAGATTGCGTTCGGTGTTCTTGGCGAGTGCGATGATGCGGTCGTCCTCAGCGAATCGTGCGAAGACGACTCCCATGGTGTCGCGACCCTTGGCCGGTACCTCGGCCACCGCAGAGCGTACCACCTTGCCGCTGGCGAGCACGACGAGCACCTCGTCGTCCTCTCCGGTGATGATGGCGCCCACGAGGTCGCCGCGCTTCTCCTCCAGCTTGGCCACCTTGATGCCCAGCCCGCCGCGTCCCTGGAGGCGGTACTGGTCGACCGCGGTGCGCTTGGCGTAGCCGCCCTCGGTGACCACGAACACGAAGCCCTCGTCGCTGACGACGTTCGCGTCGAGGAGGCGGTCCTCCCCGCGGAACGACATGCCGCGGACTCCGGAGGTGGAGCGGCCCATCGGACGAAGCGCCTCGTCGGACGCGGTGAAGCGGATCGACATGCCCTTGCGGGAGACCAGCAGCACGTCGCTGTCCTCCTCGACCAGGAGCGCCGAGACGAGCTCGTCGCCGTCGCGCAGCTTGATCGCGATGATGCCGCCGGAGCGGTTCGTGTCGTACTCCGAGAGGGCCGTCTTCTTCACGAGGCCGTCGCGCGTGGCGAGCACGAGGTAGCGGGCCGCCTCGTAGTCGCGGATGTCGAGGATCTGCGCGATCTGCTCCCCCGGCTCGAGCGCGAGCAGGTTCGCGATGTGCTGGCCCTTGGCGTCGCGGCCGGCCTCCTGCAGCTCGTAGGTCTTGGCGCGGTACACGCGGCCGGTGTTCGTGAAGAACAGCAGCCAGTGGTGCGTGGTGGTGACGAAGAAGTGCTCGACGATGTCGTCGGCCTTCAGCTGCGCGCCGCGCACGCCGCGGCCGCCGCGGTGCTGCGCCCGGTAGGAGTCGCTCCGGGTGCGCTTGAGGTAGCCGCCGCGGGTGACGGTGACGACCATCTCCTCCTCGGGGATCAGGTCCTCGACGCTCATGTCGCCGTCGAACCCGAAGAGGATCTCGGTGCGGCGGTCGTCGCCGAAGCGGTCGACGATCTCGTCGAGCTCGTCCGAGATGATCGTGCGCTGGCGCTCGGGGCTCGCGAGGATCGACTTGTAGTCCTCGATCTCGGCCTGGATCCGGTCGTGCTCGTCGATGATCTTCTGGCGCTCGAGGGCCGCGAGGCGGCGCAGCTGCATGTCGAGGATGGCGCGGGACTGCACCTCGTCGATGTCGAGCAGCTCCATCAGGCCGTCGCGCGCCTCCTCCACGGTGGGGGAGCGGCGGATGAGGGCGATGACCTCGTCGAGCGCGTCGAGCGCCTTGAGGTAGCCGCGCAGGATGTGGATCCGCGCCTCCGCCTCGTCGAGGAGGTACTGGGTGCGGCGCACGATGACCTCGACCTGGTGGTCGACCCACGCGCGGATGAAGCCGTCGAGCGAGAGCGTGCGCGGGATGCCGTCGACGATCGCGAGCATGTTCGCGCCGAAGTTCTCCTGCAGCGGCGTGTGCTTGTAGAGGTTGTTCAGCACCACCTTCGCCACGGCGTCGCGCTTGAGGACGACGACGAGGCGCTGGCCGGTGCGACCGGAGGTCTCGTCGCGGATGTCGGCGATGCCCGAGACGCGCCCGTCCTTGACCAGCTCGGCGATCTTGATCGCCAGATTGTCCGGGTTCACCTGGTACGGCAGCTCGGTGACGACGAGGCAGGTGCGGCCCTGGATCTCCTCGATGGAGACGACGGCGCGCATCGTGATCGAGCCGCGGCCGGTGCGGTACGCGTCCTGGATGCCACGGACGCCCAGGATCTGCGCACCGGTGGGGAAGTCGGGTCCCTTGATCCGCTGCAGCAGCGCCTCGAGGAGCTCCTCGCGCGTCGCGTCGGGGTTCTCGAGCGCCCACTTGGCGCCGGCGGCGACCTCGCGCAGGTTGTGCGGCGGGATGTTGGTCGCCATGCCGACCGCGATGCCGACGGAGCCGTTGACGAGCAGGTTCGGGAACCGGGCCGGCAGGATCGCCGGCTCGCGCGTGCGGCCGTCGTAGTTGTCCTGGAAGTCGACGGTGTTCTTGTCGATGTCGCGGACCATCTCGAGCGCGAGCGGCGCCATCTTGGTCTCGGTGTACCGGGGGGCGGCGGCGCCGTCGTTGCCGGGGGAGCCGAAGTTGCCCTGCCCGAGCGCGAGCGGGTAGCGGAGGCTCCACGGCTGCACCAGGCGGACCAGCGCGTCGTAGATCGCGGAGTCGCCGTGCGGGTGGAACTGGCCCATCACGTCGCCGACGACGCGCGAGCACTTCGAGAACGCCTTGTCGGGGCGGTAGCCGCCGTCGTACATGGCGTAGATCACGCGGCGGTGCACGGGCTTCAGGCCGTCGCGCACCTCCGGCAGGGCTCGCCCGACGATGACGCTCATCGCGTAGTCGAGGTAGGAGCGCTGCATCTCGAGCTGCAGGTCGACCGGCTCGATCTTGTCGTGACCGTGGATCACCACACCGGTCTCGGTGACGATGTCATCGCTCTCGTCCGGGCCGGTGGGGGTGGTGGGTTCTTCTGCCATGGTCTCTGGTCTCTCAGGTGGGTCCGTGCCCCGGAGGAGCGGGGGCGACGGTCGCGCTGGGTGTCAGGTGTGTCGTCGGTGGGCGGGCCGGTGAGGGCCTCTGTCGCGTTCTGGTCGAGGATGCGGCCCATCGAGGGCCGCCGTCACGTGTTCGAGATGGTCGCGAGGGAGGTCCACTGGACCGCCCGGCCGCCGCCTTTCGAGGACGTCCGCTTCCTCGACAGCTAGATGTCGAGGAAGCGCACGTCCTTCGCATTCTTCTGGATGAAGGAGCGGCGGGACTCGACGTCCTCGCCCATGAGGGTGGAGAAGATCTCGTCGGCCGCGGCCGCGTCGTCGAGCGTGACCTGGAGGAGGGTCCGCGTGGCGGGGTCCATCGTGGTCTCCCACAGCTCCTTGTAGTCCATCTCGCCGAGGCCCTTGTAGCGCTGGATGCCGTTCTCCTTGGGCATGCGCTTGTTGGTCGCCGAGCCGTGCGCGATCAGGGCGTCGCGCTCGCGGTCGCTGTAGACGTACTCGTGCGGGGAGTTCGACCACTTGAGGCGGTACAGCGGCGGCTGCGCGAGGTAGACGTAGCCGAGGTCGATCAGCGGGCGCATGTAGCGGAAGAGGAGCGTCAGCAGCAGCGTCGTGATGTGCTGGCCGTCGACGTCGGCGTCGGCCATCAGGATGATCTTGTGGTACCGCGCCTTGTCGGGGTTGAAGTCCTCGCCGATGCCGGCGCCGAACGCCGTGATCATCGCCTGGACCTCGTTGTTGCCGAGAGCGCGGTCGAGCCGCGCCTTCTCGACGTTGAGGATCTTGCCGCGGAGGGGGAGGATCGCCTGCGTCTCGGGGTTGCGGCCCTGCACCGCGGATCCGCCCGCCGAGTCGCCCTCGACGATGAAGATCTCGGAGATCGACGGGTCCTTGGACTGGCAGTCCTTGAGCTTGCCCGGCATGCCGCCGCCCTCGAGCAGGCCCTTGCGGCGGGCGGTCTCGCGCGCCTTGCGCGCCGCCATGCGGGCCGAGGCCGCCTGGATCGCCTTGCGGATGATGTCCTTCGCCTGGCTCGGGTTGCGGTCGAACCAGTCGGCCAGCTGCTCGCCGGCCACGCGCTGCACGAACGCCTTCGCCTCGGTGTTGCCGAGCTTCGTCTTGGTCTGGCCCTCGAACTGCGGCTCGCCGAGCTTGATCGACACGACGGCGGTGAGGCCCTCGCGGATGTCGTCGCCCGAGAGGTTCTCGTCCTTCTCCTTGAGCAGGTTGTTCGCGCGCGCGTAGCGGTTGACCAGCGTGGTCAGCGCGGCGCGGAAGCCCTCCTCGTGGGTGCCGCCCTCGTGGGTGTTGATGGTGTTGGCGTAGGTGTGGACGCTCTCGGTGTAGGCGGTGGTCCACTGCATCGCGACCTCGAGCGAGATGCGGCGCTCGGTGTCCTCGGACTCGAAGTCGATGATCTCGGAGTGCACGAGGTCCGACTTCTTCAGCGAGTTGATGTACTCGACGTAGTCGACGAGGCCCTTCTCGTAGTGGAAGACGTCGGTCCGGTCGCCCTCGGTCTCGTTCTCGCCCTCCCCCTCGAACTCGATCTCGTTCTGGTCGGTCAGCGCGATGCGCAGGCCCTTGTTGAGGAACGCCATCTGCTGGAAGCGCGCGCGCAGGGTCTCGTAGTCGAACTCGACCGTCTCGAAGATGCCGGCGTTGGGCCAGAAGGTGATCGTCGTGCCGGTCTCGTCGCTGGCCTCGCCCTTCTCGAGCGGGGCGTCCGGCACGCCGTCGGTGAAGCTCATCCGGTACACGGCGCCCTGGCGCTTGACCTCGACGTCGAGGCGCGTCGACAGCGCGTTGACCACGGAGGAGCCGACGCCGTGCAGGCCGCCGGAGACCGCGTAGCCGCCGCCGCCGAACTTGCCGCCGGCGTGCAGCACGGTGAGGACCAGCTCGACCGTGGAGATGCCCTCGGTCGGGTGCATGTCGACCGGGATGCCGCGGCCGTTGTCGGAGACGGTGACGCCTCCGTCGGCGCGCATCAGGATCTCGATGTTGTCGCAGTAGCCCGCGAGCGCCTCGTCGACGGCGTTGTCGACGATCTCGTAGACCAGGTGGTGCAGACCGCGCGGACCCGTGGATCCGATGTACATGCCGGGGCGCTTGCGGACCGCCTCGAGGCCCTCGAGGACCTGGATCTGATTCGCGCCGTAGTCGCCGGACGACTTGGTCGACATGCTCTCGTGCGGAGCGGAGGGGGCTGCTGAGCCGTTCGCGTCCAGGTCGTTCGCTGCGGGTGACGTGGAGTCGTTCGGCTCGTGAGTCATAGCTGTGGAGTTCTCCTCTGACGGTCCGTCGCGACGCGCACGGTGATCTGGAGATCGCCCGCGCGGCGGCGTCACTGCGGTTCGGCGGCCCTCCATTCTACCGCGTGCCGGGTCGATCCGAAGCGCTGGACGGCGATCTGAGGCGCGAAAGATCGGCGGTCGACCGAAAATGCGTCCTCAGCCGTAGGTGTCGCGCGGACCACGCCCTGGAATCGACCTGGGACCCTTTTTCCAGTTCGGGACGTCCGGGCCTTGGAAACGGATCGACGCGATGCCCGCGTCGGGGAAGTTCACCGCGATGTGGTTCATGATCTCGATCCGCATCAGCCGGAGCTGCGTCGACCACGCCGTGGACTCGCACGCGACCGTCAGCACGCCGTCGACGACGCCCACCGGAGTCGAGTGCTTCGCGGTCTCCTCGCCGGCGATCGCCGTCCACGACGACATCAGGTCGCCCTGCGCCAGCGGTGCCGTCCAGCCGAGCTTCACGGTGAGGGAGTCGAGGACGTCGCCGAGGTCGTGCGGGTCGCGGCCCTTGCCGAACGGGATCGCGTCGCCCTTGGGCTCGGCGCGCTCGACGGTCTTCCGGATGCGGCGAGGGCCGTCGGCGCCGAACACCTCCTTGAGGTGGCGGTAGACGCGGGCGGCCTCGGAGTCGGGTGCGGGGGCTCCGCGGCGGGGGGAGTCAGCCATCGGCCGGCTCCGACGGGGCGGGGGCGAGCGGCTCCGGGGACGCGGGATCTGTGGACGCCGGCTCCGGGGACGCGGTCTCCGAGGAGGAGGCCGCGACGGAGGAGACGACACCAGGAGAAGGGGAGTCGGACGAGACCGGATCGTGAGAAGAGGAGCGGGAGGACTCAGGACCGGGAGGAGGGGAGTCGGAGGACACCGGATCGGACGAGGCGGAGTCGGGTGCGGTCGGCTCCGGCACGGCGATCGGCGCGGCGGCGGCGCCCGTGCCGACGATCCGGCCGGCCTCGATCCGCACGGTGTGCGCGGCCAGCGCCTCCGGGACGTCGTCGAAGACGGCCGCGGTGATCAGGACCTGCTCGTAGTCGGCGACCACCGAGGCGAGGCGCTCGCGCCGGCGTGCGTCCAGCTCGGCGAAGACGTCGTCGAGCATCAGCACCGGATCGCCCATGGGGGAGTCGCGCCGGAGCAGCTCCGCAGCGCCCAGCTTCAGCGCCAGGGCGAACGACCAGCTCTCGCCGTGGCTGGCGTAGCCCTTGGCCGGCAGCGCGTTCAGCTCGAACTGCACGTCGTCGCGGTGCGGGCCGACGAGGGAGACGCCCCGGTCGAGCTCGCGGCGTCGCACCCCGGCCAGCGCGGACGCGAACGCCTCCGCCAGTCCCTCGCCCGCCGCCGGTGACGCGGCGCCCGGCTGCTCCACGGGCTCGCCGTCGTCGTCGACCGCGCCCTCGATGCTCAGGCGGGAGCGGAGCACCGGACGCTGGTCGGCACCGGCGACCGCCTCGTACGCGGCGCGCACCGGTCCGCTCAGCTCCTCCACCAGGGTGAGGCGCGACTGCATGATCTCGGTCCCGAGCGCGATCAGGCGCTCGTCCCAGATGTCGAGGGTCCCGAGCTTCGAGGGGTCGCGGACGCCGCTCGCCCGTGCGGACTTGAGCAGCGAGTTGCGCTGGCGCAGCACCCGCTCGTAGTCGGCCTGGACGGCGCTCATCCGCGGGGAGCGGAGGATCACCAGCTGGTCGAGGAAGCGGCGGCGGGCCGACGGGTCGCCGCGGATGAGGAGGAGGTCCTCCGGCGCGAAGAGGACGCTGGAGAAGAAGCGGGGGAGCTCGCGCGGCTTGATCCCGCCGCGGTTGATCTGCGCGCGGTTGGGGGAGGAGCGGTTGATCTGCACCTCGGCCAGCAGGTCGCGCTCGCCGTTGCGGAGGCGGGCGCGCACCACGGCGCTGTCCCGGCCGGCGCGGATGAGCGCCTGGTCGCTCGACACGCGGTGCGAGCCCAGGGTGGAGAGGTAGCCGAGCGATTCGACGAGGTTCGTCTTGCCCTGGCCGTTGCGGCCGACGAAGAGGTTCGGTCCGGGCACGAGCACGACGTCGACCGACTCGTAGTTCCGGAAGTCGCTGAGCGCCAGCTGCGTCACCTGCACGTCGCGCTCCTCTCCTCCACCCGTCGTCGCGGGCCTTCCCTGCACCCCTGCGGGCTCCTCGCCCGTCTCGCTCGGCCGATCCACCCGCTCCGGCGCCTGCGGCCCGCTGTCCCACGGTCGGCCAGGCCTTCGCCCCCGGTCTCGACACACCCCTGCGGACTACTCGACCGGCACGGCGGCGGAACCGTCCGGGACGCGGATCCCGATACGCCCCTCCGGGGCCACTACTCGCTCACCATGATCGGCGGCGCCCCGTCCCCGCCCGTGAAGGCGGCCGCAGGCTCGCCGCCCGACGTCGGTAGCAAGGTGGAGGCGGCCGGAGGCCCGCCGCCCCCGTGAGAGCATCCCTGCCTCACGGGGGCGGCGGGCCGCAGTCCGCCGTCCGTCACCGGCCCTGCGGAACGCGCCCCCCTCCGGAAGCCGACCGCCGTGAGGACTGCCGGAGGCAGTCCTCACCAGCCCACTCAGTCGACGGCCTTGACGGAGTGCCCGCCGAACTGGTTGCGGAGCGCTGCGACGGCCTTCATCGCGGGGGAGTCCTCCTGGCGGGAGACGAAGCGGGCGAAGATCGAGGCGCTGATCGTGGGCACCGGGACGGCGTTGTTGATGGCCTCCTCGATGGTCCAGCGGCCCTCGCCCGAGTCCTGCACGTAGCCCTCGATGTTCTTGAAGTCCGGGTCCTGCTCGAGGGCGCGGACGAGGAGCTCGAGCAGCCAGGAGCGCACGACCGTGCCGCGCTGCCACGCCTTGAAGGTGCCGGTGACGTCCTTGATGATGTCGCTGCGGGTCTCGAGCAGCTCGTAGCCCTCGGCGAACGCCTGCATCAGGGCGTACTCGATGCCGTTGTGGACCATCTTCGCGTAGTGGCCGGCGCCGACCTCGCCCACGTGGACGAAGCCCTCCTCGCGGGGGCCCTCCGGGCGCAGCGCGTCGAAGACGGGCATGGCGTACTCGACGAGCTCCTTCGGGCCGCCGACCATCAGGCCGTAGCCGTTCTGGAGTCCCCAGACGCCGCCTGAGACGCCCGCGTCGATGTAGTGGATGCCCTTGGGCTTCAGCAGCGCGTCGTGCTTGAAGTCCTCGGTGAAGCGGGAGTTGCCGCCGTCGATGACGAGGTCGCCCTCGCTGAGCTTCTCCGACAGGTCCTTGACGACCGCGTCGGTGATCTCGCCGGCCGGCACCATCACCCAGACGATGCGGGGCGAGGGGAGTGCGGCGATCATCTCGTCGAGAGAGGCCGCGTCCGAGACGTCGGGATTGCGGTCGTAGCCGGTGACCTCGAGCCCCTTGGAGCGGAGGCGGGAGCGCATGTTGTCGCCCATCTTGCCGAGGCCGACGAGTCCGATGTGCATGGTGAACCTTCCTGGATTCGTTGTCCGGCGGGCGGGCGCTCGTCGGGAGCGGGGCGGTCGCGGCTCTGCGATCCGGGGAGTGGTCAGCGCAGCAGCAGGTTGGGCTGGAGCAGGTAGCGGTAGCTGTCGCTGCCGGGCTGCTCCCGCGAGGTCTGCGCGGTGATCAGGACGGGGCCGGGCTTGTTGGGGTTCTCGGTCTTCGTGAACGCGATGCGCACGAACTCCGAGTGGACGGCAGCGAGGCCGTCGAGCAGGAACTGCGGCTTGAGCGAGACGACCACGTCGTCGCCGGTCACGATCGCGTCGATGCTCTCGGACGCCTGCGCCTGCTCCGAGCCGATGGCCTCGAGGGTGAGGCCGTCGCTGCTGAAGCTGAAGCGGAGGGCCGCCTCGCGCTCGAGCACGAGCGAGACGCGGCGGGTGGCCTCGATGAGGTCGCTGGTCGACATGACCGCGTAGTTCTCGACGGAGGCGGGGAAGAGGCGCTTCACGGGCGGGAAGTTGCCCTTGATCAGCAGCGACGTGACGGTCTTGCGGTCCGCGGTGAAGGCGATCAGCTCGCGCTCGTCGCGGTTGGTGATCGCGACGGAGACGGTGCCGGAGTGGCCGAAGGTCTTGCCGACCTCCTGCAGCGTGCGCGCGGGCACGAGGGCGGTGAGCGGCTGGGTGGGCGCGGGGTTGTCCCCGTTGTCCCAGTCGATCTCGCGGACGGCGACGCGGTAGCGGTCCGTCGCGACGAGGCCGATCGTGTTCTCGGTGATCTCGAGCTGCACGCCGGTGATGACGGGGGTCACGTCGTCGCGGGAGGCGGCGACCGCCACCTGCGAGACGGCGGCCGCGAAGGCGTCGGCCGGGACGAGGCCGGTGGAGGCGTCGATCTCGGGGATGCTCGGGTACTCCTCCACGGGCATCTGCAGGAGCGTGAAGTGCGCCGAGCCGGCCGAGACCGAGACGCGCGACTCCTCCGTGGCGATGCGCACGGGAGCGTTGGGGAGGCGGTTCGCGATGTCGGCGAGCAGACGGCCCGAGACGAGCACGGTCCCCGTCTCCTCCACATCGGCCGCGATCTGCGTCTGCGCGGACACCTCGTAGTCGAAGGAGGACAGCGTCAGACCCTCGGCGGTCGCCTCGATGAGGACTCCGGAGAGGATCGGCAGGGTCGTGCGCTGCGGAAGCAGCTTGACCGCGAAGGACACCGCCTCGCTGAAGACATCGCGGTTGGCTTGGAACCTCACGAGTACACCCCTGACGAGTCGCGGACGAAGACCGTCGCCCATCGTACCCGCCGGGCTCGACGAGCTCGGAAGGGGGTGGACCGCCGAGCACTCCCGAGCCGCTGTGGAGAGGTTGCCGGTCGAGGCTTCATTAAAGAGAGAACTGCGTTAACAGTGTTAACACGTGTGGAAACTGTGGAAAACGCTTCGGACCCCTACTCCTGGGTGGGATCGGAGGGACCCGCCCCTGTGGAGGGAGTGTGAGCGGGCCCGTGGACGCCCTGTGGAGGGATCCGAGCCGACCGGTCGCCCTCCACAGGCGGGCTCTCCCGGCGCACAGTCCCGAGGCGGTTGTCCACAGTTATCCACAGGTTCCTCACACTGTGGAAATCGGCCCTCCGGGGTGCGCGAGGCGGCGTGTCCGAGGCGCGCGCGGAAGGTCCGAGGAGTCCGTCGACGACTTCTCCGGTCACGACGGAGACCGTCGAGGGCAGCTGCCGCCGTCCGAGCGGCCCGGAAGACAGTGCGCGCTCCCTCTCCCCCGCGTTGCCCTCCGGGCCAACGCACGGCGGATCGACACCGTCCGATCGCACGCCGGCCGCTCAGCCGCTCACCCGGACCCCTTGAGCACGTGCGGTTCATGCTGGTCGAGTAGCCGCAGCGCGGCGTATCGAGACCCCCGCCAGCGCCTTCGTCTGATCTCGACGCGCGCCGACACCGACGTCCTGCTGCTCGCGCCGCGATCCCCGTCGCCTCCGCCTCCCCTCACACGAGGAGAGGGGAGCGACTACCCGACCACCGCGCACGGACGCCGATGGACCCCGGGGCACGCCACCCGCGACAGGCGGTCCCGGGGACCGCACGACTGCCGGCTAGCGGTTCGTCTTGATGCGGGTGGTCAGCTCGGTGACCTGGTTGTAGATGCTGCGGCGCTCCTTCATGAGCTCCGAGATCTTCTTGTTCGCGTACATGACCGTGGTGTGGTCGCGGTTGCCGAACAGCTGGCCGATCTTGGGCAGCGAGAGGTTCGTCAGCTCGCGGCACAGGTACATGGCGATCTGGCGCGCGGTGGCGACGGCCTGCGAGCGCGACGAGCCGTAGAGGTCGTCGACCGTGAGCTTGAAGTAGTCCGCGGTGTGGTTGATGATGTCGACCGGCGAGATGACGTTGTCCTCGTCGAGCGTGATCAGGTCCTTCAGCACGGTCTGCACGAGCGACATGTCGACCGGCGTCCGGTTCAGGCTCGCGAACGCGGTGACGCGGATGAGCGTCCCCTCGAGCTCGCGGATGTTGCTCGACACCTTCGACGCCATGAACTCGAGGATGTCGTCGGGCACGAGCAGCTTCTCGCTGACCGCCTTCTTGCGGAGGATCGCGATGCGGGTCTCGAGGTCGGGAGCCTGCACATCGGTGATGAGGCCCCACTCGAAGCGCGAGCGCATCCGGTCCTCGAAGCCGGTCAGTGCCTTCGGCGGCAGATCGGACGTGATCACGACCTGCTTGTTGTGGTCGTGCAGCTGGTTGAAGGTGTGGAAGAACGCCTCCTGGGTCTCCGCCTTCCCCTGCAGGAACTGGATGTCGTCGATCAGGAGGATGTCGACGTTGCGGTAGCGGCCGTGGAAGGCGTTGCCCCGGTTGTTCGCGATCGAGTTGATGAAGTCGTTCGTGAACTCCTCGCTCGAGACGTACCGCACGCGGATCCCCGGGTAGAGGCTCATCGCGTAGTGGCCGATGGCGTGGAGGAGGTGCGTCTTGCCGAGCCCGGAGTCGCCGTAGACGAAGAGCGGGTTGTAGGCCTTGGCGGGAGCCTCGGCGACGGCGACGGCCGCGGCGTGCGCGAACCGGTTGGAGCCTCCGATGACGAAGTTGTCGAAGCTGTACTTCGGGTTCAGCCGGGTGTCGGTCGCCGGCACGGTCCGCAGCTCCTCGACCCCGCGGGTCGGCGCGACCGTCGCCGAGGAGGCGGTGATCGGCTCGAACGGGTTCATCGACTCCTGCGACGACGGGGAGCTGAGGGGCTCGTGCTCGATGTCGGGGTTCACCACGAAGGCGAACGTCGTGACGCCGAAGGAGTCGTCGAGCGTCCCGATCGCGCTGAGCAGGGGCACGCGCACGCGCTGCTCGAGCATCCCGCGGGTGAACTCGTTCGGGACCTCCAGGTAGAAGGTGCCCGCCATGATGCCCTTGGGCTCCACGAGCGAGACGAACCCGTAGAGGGGAGCGGTGATCCGCTCGTCCTGGGACAGTGCGCCGAGGATCACGTTCCACGCGTCGACCATCGACGTGTCGTCTGCCATCTGTCTCCGGTCCTGGGTGCTGTCGCTGTGAAGTCGCTGCGGGATCGCCGTCTCCGCCGGACCCGTCGCCGCCCGCTGCAGGGGCGTCGCGGACCGGGCGCGGAGCCGGGTCTCGAGTGCCGCTCTCTCCACAGGGTTGTCCACCGGCCTCGAGCGATGCCTGTGCGGGCGCGGGAGGACGCGGATCCCACCTGTGGATAACTGCGGCTCAACACCGTAACGAACGGAGCCGACGGGAGACAAATCCACCACAGCGACACCCGCGTGTCAATGCGCGGAACCCCGTGTCCCGTGTGCATGATCGAGGTTTCGCGCCGTCCACATTTGACCGGTGGCGGAACAGGCCGTAGTTTAAATCAGTTGACGCCTGCCCGGTGTCGTCCGTGCGGCCCTCGCAGGCCGAGCGGATTCCGCAGCCGGGCACCCCTTCTTCCCGGAGGATCCGAGTCTCCGCCCGAGCGGGCGGTGCCGGTTCGCGCCGCGGAACACGTACGTGGAGATCTGATTATGAGCAAGCGAACCTTCCAGCCGAACAACCGTCGTCGCGCCAAGGTGCACGGCTTCCGTCTGCGCATGCGCACCCGTGCCGGCCGCGGCATCCTCAGCGCCCGCCGCGCCAAGGGGCGCACCGAGCTCTCCGCCTAGCAGCGAGCGGTACCGACCAGCGGTGCTGGCCAGAGCCAATCGCATCGTCCACGGAGGCGAGTACCGGACAGTCGTCCGTCGCGGTGTGCGGTCCACAGGACCGCACACCGTCACGTATGTCCGCCGGTCCTCCGCGGGCGATCCGGCGCGGTTCGGGTTCATCGTCGCCAAGACGGTCGGCACCGCGGTGACGCGCAACACCGTCCGCCGCCGGCTCAAGGCCGTGGCGTTCGAGCTCGTCCCCGAGATCGACCCCGGCACCCAGGTCGTCGTCCGAGCGCTGCCCGGCAGCGCCGACGCCCCCTGGTCGGAGCTGCGCTCCGAGGTGTGGTCCGCGATGGCGCGAGCCGCGCGGAAGAGCGGGGCGTCCTCGTGACCGCCGTGCTCCCCCGCCGCGAGGCGCCGCTCGCCCGGCTCGGGTGGGCGATCCTCCTGCTGCCGCGGAACATCGGCGTCCTGCTCCTGATCGTCTACCGGGCAGTCGTGTCCCCTCTCTACGGGGACGTCTGCCGTTACTACCCCTCGTGCTCCGCGTACGCGCTCCAGGCGGTCCAGCTCCACGGGCTCGTCCTCGGCTCCGTCCTCGCGGCCCGCCGTCTGCTCCGCTGCCACCCGTGGGCGGCCGGCGGCATCGACGACGTCCCGACCTCGATCCCCCTGCACCGACCGGCTTCCGGCCGGACCCGCTTCGCCGTGACGCGAGCCGGGTTCGTCGTGGGCCCTCGAAAGGACTGACCCCACTCCATGGACCTCCTCGGCACGATCCTCTGGCCCCTCAAGTGGGTGGTCGAGCTGCTCCTCGTCGCCTTCCACCAGCTGCTGACCTTCACCGGCATGGAGGCGGCCGCGGGAATCACCTGGGTCCTCTCGATCGTCGGCCTGGTCATCGTCATCCGCGCCGCGCTCATCCCGATCTTCGTCAAGCAGATCAAGAGCCAGCGCCGGATGCTCGAGGTCGCACCCCAGCTCAAGAAGATCCAGGACAAGTACAAGGGCAAGCGCGACCAGCTGTCCCGCGAGGCGATGTCCCGCGAGACCATGGAGCTCTACAAGAAGACGGGCACCAACCCGCTCGCCTCCTGCCTGCCCCTGCTGATCCAGATGCCGATCTTCTTCAGCTTGTTCTCGGTGCTGAACGCGGCGCAGCACAGCCAGAAGGGCGTGGGCCCGCTCGACGAGACGCTCGCCCGCCAGTTCGGCGAGGCGAACCTCTTCGGCGTCGCACCGCTGCACCAGTCGATCCAGGGCGCACTCGCCGAGGGCGGCCAGGAGCCGGTCATCATCATCGCGGTGATCATGGTCGTCCTGATGACCGCGTCGCAGTTCATCACGCAGCTGCAGATCGTCTCGAAGAACATGTCGCCCGAGGCGAAGGCCTCGCCGACGTTCAAGCAGCAGCGGATCCTGCTCTACATCCTCCCCCTCGTCTTCGCCTTCTCGGGCTTCGCCTTCCCCCTCGGCGTGATGTTCTACTGGCTGACCTCGAACATCTGGACGATGATCCAGCAGTTCATCGTCATCCGGAACATGCCGACCCCGGGCAGCGAGGCCGCCAAGGCCCGCGAGGAGCGCCTGCGCCGCAAGGGCAAGCTGGTCGAGGAGACCACGGCCGCCGGCGACGTCACCCTCGTCGAGAAGAAGGCCGTGCAGCGCACGCAGCCCGTGAGCAAGAACCGCTCCAAGAAGCAAGCCGGAAAGAAGTAGAGCCGCCATGACCGATCCGATGCAGACCATCATCGACGACGCGTCCGCACCCGCGGACGTGGACGCGTCCGCCGTCGACGAGGCGCCCGAGTCCACGCTCTCGCAGCTCGAGGACGAGGGCGACGTCGCCGCCGACTACATCGAGGAGTTCCTCGACATCTGCGACCTCGACGGCGACATCGACATCGAGGTCCGCAACGGCCGCGCCTACCTCTCGGTCACCGCCTCCGGCGACACGAACCTCCGGGTGCTCTCCCGCCCCGACGCCGTCCAGGCACTGCAGGAGCTGACGCGCCTGGCGGTCCAGACGAAGACCGGCGCGTTCTCCCGCCTCATCCTCGACATCGGCGGCTCCCGCGACGCCCGCGAGGCTGAGCTCGCCCAGCTGGTCGACCGCGCGATCGAGCGGATCGAGGACGGCGCCACGTCGGCCTCGCTCCCGCCCATGTCGTCGTACGAGCGCAAGCTGGTCCACGACATGGTGGGCGAGCGCGGCTTCGTGTCGGAGTCGCGCGGCGAGGCGCGCGAGCGCCACACCGTCATCACCCGCGGCTGAACGGCGTGGAGTCGACCCTCGAGGCCGAGCCCGCAGCCGCTGCGGCGATCGCCGGCGACCGCCTGCCCCTCCTGCGGCGGTTCACGGAGGCTCTCGCCGACCAGGGTGAGGAGCGCGGCCTGATCGGGCCCTTGGAGCTCCCCCGTCTCTGGACGCGGCACGTGCTCAACAGCGCCCTGGTGGCCCCTCTCCTGCGTCCGGGACTGGTGGGTGATGTCGGCAGTGGCGCGGGCCTTCCCGGGCTCGTCCTGGCCATCGTGCGGCCCGACGTCCGCTTCGTGCTCATCGAGCCGATGGAGCGTCGCGTCGTCTGGCTTCAGGAGCAGGTGGACGGACTCGGACTCGAGAATGCCTCAGTTCTTCGAGCCCGTGCCGAAGAGGTGGAGCTCGCGGAGCCTCTCGACCAGGTGACCGCTCGGGCGGTCAGCGCCCTCTCGAAGCTGATCCCGCTGACCGCGCCGCTGCTGCGGCCCGGAGGCGAGCTGGTCCTGCTGAAGGGCATCAACGCCGAGAAGGAGATCGAGGCGGCGGCCAAGCAGATCCGTCGTTTCCGGCTCTCCCCGCCCGAGGTCGTCGTGCTCGGCGACGGCGTGCTCTCCGAGGTGACGAGGGTCGTCCGGGCTACAGTGGGTTGATCGCCACGACGCCGCAGTGAGCCCCCGACTCCTCGTCCGTCGACTCCTCGGTGCTGATGTCCGTCCCACTCGCTGAGCGAAGGTTTCACGTGAAACAAACCGATTCCGCCGGTCTGACCGGAGGCTTCGATTCCTCGACTCCCCTGGCCCGGGAGATCGCGGACATGACCCGTCGGCGCGCACTGCTGAACGCCCAGCCGCTGCCCAAGCCCGAGTCGACGCGCGTCATCACGATCTCGAACCAGAAGGGCGGCGTCGGCAAGACGACGACGACCGTCAACCTCGCCGCCGGGCTCGCCCGCGGTGAGGCGAAGGTGCTCGTCATCGACCTCGATCCGCAGGGCAACGCGTCGACGGCCCTGGGCATCGAGCACCGCGCCGAGACGGCCAGCGTGTACGACGTGATCGTCAACGACACTCCCCTCGCGGACGTCGTGCAGAAGAGCCCGGAGTTCGCCTCGCTCTACGGTGTGCCGGCGACCATCCACTTGGCCGGCGCCGAGATCGAGCTGGTCTCGCTCGTCGCACGCGAGCAGCGTCTCCGCCGTGCGCTCGACCGCATGCTCGACACCATGGACGAGCCGTTCGACTACGTCTTCATCGACTGCCCGCCGTCGCTCGGTCTGCTGACCATCAACGCGTTCGTCGCCGCTCGCGAGGTGCTCATCCCGATTCAGTGCGAGTACTACGCGCTCGAGGGGCTCAGCCAGCTGCTCAAGAACATCGACTTGATCGAGCGGCACCTCAATCCGAACCTCGGTGTCTCGACGATCCTTCTGACGATGTACGACGGCCGCACGAACCTCTCCCAGCAGGTGGCAGCGGATGTCCGAGAGCACTTCCCGAAGGAGGTGCTGCGCGCGGTGATCCCGCGCAACGTGAGGATCTCGGAGGCGCCGAGCTACGGACAGAGCGTGATCAGCTACGACCCGCAGTCGTCCGGTTCGCTGGCGTATCTGGAGGCGGCCGCCGAGATCGCACGACGCGGAGCTCGGAAGACACCCGAGACGGCACACGAAGGAGAGGCACGCTGATGGCGACCAAGCGAACGGGACTCGGCCGGGGGATCGGCTCGCTCATCCCGACGAGCGACGAGTCGCGCTCCCGGCCCGTCGACGTCTTCTTCCCTGATCAGGTCGGCGATTCGGCCCGTGCCGAGGAGCTCCTCGAGGTCCCCGGAGCGCGCTTGGCGCGACTCCCCCTCGCCGACATCACCCCCAACACGGCGCAGCCGCGGTCGGTGTTCGACGAGGACGACCTCGCGGAACTCGTCCACAGCATCCGCGAGTTCGGAGTGCTGCAGCCGATCGTCGTCCGGCCCGTGACGGCTCGCGGCGGAGCGAAGTACGAGCTCGTCATGGGTGAGCGCCGGTTCCGCGCCTCGAAGGCCGCGGGACTGACCACCATCCCCGCGGTCGTCAAGGACACGGCCGACGAGAACATGCTCCGCGACGCGCTGCTGGAGAACCTGCACCGCGCCGACCTCAACCCGCTCGAGGAGGCGTCCGCCTACCAGCAGCTCCTCAGCGACTTCGGGATCACCCAGGAGGCCCTGGCGACGCGGCTCGGACGTTCGCGGCCGCAGATCTCGAACACGCTCCGTCTCCTGCGGCTCCCGGCCGATGTGCAGGCCCGCGTCGCTGCCGGCGTCCTGACCGCAGGACACGCGCGTGCGGTTCTGTCCCTCGACGACGTCGAGATGATGCGCCGCCTGGCCGACAAGATCGTCAACGAGGACCTGTCCGTCCGCGCCGCCGAGGCCGCCGCGGCGCAGATGAAGGCGCCGCGGACGACCACGCGTCCCGTGGTGGAGGAGCAGGGCGGGCACTCCGGACACCTCTCCTCCATCGCGGATCACCTCGGCGACCGGTTGAACACGCGCGTCAAGGTCACCCTGGGCGCACGTAAGGGCCAGATGGTCATCGACTTCGCCACCATCCAGGACTTGAACCGCATCCTCGCCGAGATCGGGGAGCCGACTGAGGTGTCGCTCGCTCCGTAGTGGCCGGCCTAGTGGCCGCCACTGATTCGCCGTGCGGCTGGAATGCGCGTGCTCGCGTTGTGTTCTTGGCCGCAATCGCCGATGTGGCGGTATCCGCTCCCCTCGTCGGCACCGCGATCACAGGAATCGGTACGCTTGAGGCGGCCTACGAAATGCCTTGTGAGCTGTGCATTCTCGGCCGTCGCCATCTCTCTGATTGATGAGCCCTTGTGACCGGCACAGTCTGATGAAGTGGCCCCAGGTTCTGCGGGGCCCTGCTGACTCCGGGCCTGGTCGAGAATACGGCTGGTATAGCCGAACGGCGACGATCGCCGGGTATCTGGGGCATTGATCTCTGGATAGAGCAGCTCACGATGCGCCTATATGGCGGTTGAGTAGTCGTGGAGCGCCGGATCTAGGGTTGGCTGAGTTCAGACCTCGTTGACCTCCGGAGTTCATGTCGCTTTCGGTGACTCGCTGGCGGGCGCAGGACGGGTGCCTGGGTGGGTCGTACTCGGTGGCGCTCTCCGCTGCCCAGGGCGACGTCATGGTCGCCGGGGTTCCCGTGCGGAGTGTTTCACGTGAAACATTCCTACGTGGGCCGCTGAGATGAGGACCCCCTCGGCTGTCCGTGCATCCCAAGTCGCCGGTGAGGAGCGCTTCCTGGTCCTCCAGAAATTGGCCGGCGGGGGGGGCAAGTTAGACGAAATGAAGTATCGCTTCGTTCTCGCGGATCGACGCGGATGTGATAAGTGGGTTCGCCGAGGTTTGACGGAGGACCCCGTCGGCGGTCGCCCCCGGAGAGCACTGAAAGAGACGATGGAAGGGCCGTTTCACGTGAAACGGTGCGCTCTAGGGCGGCCTAGCCATCGAAGAGCTACGAGCTTGTCATGTAGGAGGGGAGGCCCTAATCGGCTCGACTCGCTCCAACGGGCGCAACATTTCGGATCGAAGTTCCTCAACGGCTGCGGAAGCGTTTCACGTGAAACGCCCCTGCCGAGAACATTGGACGCCCATTCGGATCATCGTGGGACCGACTTCGACCGCAATGCTCGAAAGAGATTGCTCGCCTGACCAGCGGGATAGAGACACCACCCCCCGAGGCGAAGGTGAAGTCGGAGAACCAAGCTAAAGGGGTCCCTTCGGGCCGTGGGTCTCGGTAGGTCGCGTTGTGGCTACTCGACCAGCACGGCGACGGGTGCCTGGTGTCGATCAGCGTCGATCGACCATGTTGTGTCTCCCCAGAGATGGCGCGGGTGGCGATCGTGGTGAGCCTCGATTCGAGGCACTACTGCTCTTCACCGGTATGTCTGCGGATATGGCCAGACAGTGGGCGTGGACACATCGCTCCAGGCGACGCCCACCAGGTACCCACTGGGGGTGGCCGGGTCTCGATACGCGGCAATGCGTCTACTCGACCAGCATTACGACGAGGACCAGGTGGCGATGGATGCCCGTGGGCCTGGTCCATTCCTGGTGGGTTTAGCGCGGCGAGGGGGTCTCAACAAGCCGATCTACGGATACTCGACCGGCGCGGCGATGGATGTCTGGCGTTGTGGGAGTCGAGGCGCGGCCTCGGCTTCCCTCGAGTCGGCACTACTGGTCTGCTGATGAAGACCAAGACACGTTGTTGGGCGGCTACTCGACCCATGTCATAGGAGAAGGGGGCGATCGCGTGTCTCGATATGCCGCGATCCGGCTACTCGTCTGGCATGGTTTCGCGCACTTGTTCAAAGCGCTGGAGCCTCGCGACCAGGAGCGGACGCGCAGCGGACCGTTTCACGTGAAACGGTATGGAGTCAGGAGGCTGCGAGCTTCGCGAGGGTGGAGTAGACGTCGCCGAGGTAGCGGCCGGATGCCTCGATGGCCTGGGGAACGAGTGAGGTCTCGGTCATTCCGGGAAGGACGTTCGCGTCGAAGAACCAGGGGAGTCCGGCGTCGTCGATGATGAAGTCGAGCCGCGACAGGTGGCGGAGTCCCAGCAGTTCGTGGATAGCAACGGCCACGCGGGACACCTCCTCCGTGATCTCCGGCGAGATCCGTGCCGGCGTGTAGAAGTGCGTCTCCCCCGCGTTGTAGCGCGCCTCGAAGGTGTACTGGCCCGCGACGGGTGCGATCTCGACGGGCGGCAGGGCGAAAGGACCGTCACCGAGGTCGAGAACACCGACGGAGACCTCGGTCCCCTGGATCTGCTGTTCGATGAGCACGACGTCGCCGTAGGTGTACGCCTCGACCATCGCTCGCGGGAGCTGCGACGACTCCGTCACGATGCTGACGCCCTGGGCCGAACCGCCCTGAGCGGGCTTCACCACGAGGGAGCCCGGCAGGTGCGCCTCGACCTGCTCCAGGATCCCGGCGGCTCCGAGCTCGCGGAAGGTCTCGCGGGGGAGGGTGACGGAGCGCGGGGTCGAGAAGCCCGCGCGAGCGACGAGCGTCTTCGCGGTCGGCTTGAACCAGGCCAGGCGCGCCGCGTCCGTCTGCGAGCCGACGTAGGCGAAGCCAGCCGCCTCGAGGAGCCCGAGGAGCGCACCGTCCTCACCGCTCGCCCCGTGCACCGCGGGCCAGACGACGTCGGGACGCTTCTGCAGCAGCGTCGAGAGGAGGCCGGCGTCCGGTTCGTGCAGGGAGACGCGGTGGCCCATCGCGGAGAGACGATCCGCCACGCGACGGCCCGACCGCAAGGAGACGTCGCGCTCGTGGCTGATGCCACCGCTGATGACGACGATGTCGAGTGTACGGTCGAGCACAGAGAAATCGGTCATGACCAGGGCTTTCTTATCGAAGGAGCGGTGTCAGGAGACGTTCGGCGGCAGGACGGCGTCACGCTTGCTCGCGTCGGCGCTGCTCAGCCGGCCCGTGCCCGCGAAGGTCGACAGCAGATCGAGCTCTCCGTTGATGACCGTGGCGAGGCGGCGGATGCCGTCACCGATGCGCTCCGGTGTCGGGTAGCAGAACGAGAGGCGGATGTTCTGACGTCCGTCTCCGTTACCGTAGAACGCGGTACCCGGCGTGTACGCGACGAGCTCCTTCACTGCGCGCGGCAGCATCGCCTTGGAGTCGAGCTCCTCGGGCAGCGTGACCCAGACGTAGAAGCCGCCGTTCGGGTTCGTCCAGCTGAGGCCGGGCAGATGGGTCTGCAGGCCCTTCAGCATCGCCTCCTTCCGCTCGCGGTAGACGCCCCGGAAGGTGTCGATCTGTCCGCGCCAGTCGGCCGTCTCGAGGTACTTCGAGATGACCAGCTGGCTGAAGGACGACGGACTGAGGACGGCCGCCTCGTTGGCGAGGATCAGCCGCTCGCGGATCGCATGCGGAGCGAGAGCCCAGCCCACTCGGAAGCCGGGAGCGAGCGTCTTCGAGAACGTGCCGAGGTAGATCACCCCGTCCTCCTCCAGCGAGCGCATCGCCTTCGGCGGGACGTCCTCGAAGTAGAGGAGGCCGTACGGGTTGTCCTCGAGCACGAGGATTCCCTCGGACTTGCAGATCTCGAGGATCTCAACGCGGCGCTCCCAGCTGAGGGTCACGCCCGCGGGGTTGTGGAAGGTGGGGATCGTGTACAGGAACTTGATCGTCTTGCCGGCGGCGCGCACGCGGGCGATGTGCTCGCGGAGGGCGGCGGGGATGAGCCCGTGCTCGTCCATCGGGACGTGCTCGACCTCGGCCTGGTACGACCGGAAGATGACCATCGCCGTGACGTAGCTGGGGCCCTCGGAGAGGACGACGTCCCCCGGGTCCAGGAAGAGCTTCGAGACGAGCTCCAGGGCGTGCTGAGAGCCCGTGGTGACCACGATGTCGTCCGCGCTGGCGGAGATGCCTTCGAGGGCCATGACATCGAGGATCTGCTCGCGGAGGACGGGGACGCCCTGGCCCGACCCGTACTGCAGCGCGACGGGTCCCTGCTCCCGCATCACGGTGTCGATGGCGCCGGTCACCAGGTCCTGGGGGAGCGCGGACACGAACGGCATGCCGCCGGCGAGCGAGACCACTTCGGGGCGTGACGCGACGGCGAACAGGGCTCGGACCTCGCTGGCGGCGAGACCGGCCGTGCGCTCCGCGTAGGAGTTGTACCAGGGGTCGAGGTTGGTGCCGCGGTTGGTCACGATGGTTCCGCTTCGCTCGGTGGACAGGGTCTCTCCGGCCGGAGCCGGGTGGATCCACAGTACCGGCCGGTCCTGTGCTGCGGCGGGGCGGTCGGGCGCCACCGCAGGGAGCGTGGCCTGCCCCCGAGCAGGGCTGTTTCACGTGAAACAGCCCCGGGAACGAGGAGAGCCCCCGTCACGACGTGACAGGGGCTCTCAGAGACCGCACGGGCGGTCAGGGGTGCGAACTCAGAGGAACGCGGCCAGGTCGGCCTCGAGGGCCGGCTTCGGCTTGGCGCCGATGACGGTCTTCACGACCTCGCCCTTCTGGTAGACCTTCATCGCCGGGATCGACGTGATCTGGTACTTCGCGGCGGTCTGCGGGTTCTCGTCGACGTTCAGCTTGACGATCTCGATCTTGTCGCCGTGCTCGGCCGAGATCTGGTCGAGGATCGGTGCGACCATGCGGCAGGGGCCGCACCACTCGGCCCAGAAGTCGACCAGGACGGTCTTCTCGGAGTCGAGGACGTCGGACTGGAACGATGCGTCGGTGACGCTCTTCGCGGTGGACATGGTGTTCTCTCCTTCACGAGTCGGCGGGCTGCCGGCTCCGATGTGCGATGACCGGACGGTCAGCGGGTGATGAGCTCGGCCCGGGGTGAGCCTTCGGTGTGGGCGGTGCCATCGGCGAGCGAAGCGAGGTAGTGCTCCGCGTCGAGGGCGGCGACCGTTCCGGATGCCGCGGCGGTGACGGCCTGACGGTAGGTCGGGTCGATCACGTCGCCGGCGGCGAAGACGCCGGGAACGGAGGTCTGGGAGGAGCGGCCGACCACCGAGATGGTGCCCTCGGTGGTGAGGTCGAGCTTGCCGTGCACGACGTGCGTGCGCGGGTCGTTGCCGATCGCGATGAACAGGCCGTCGAGGTCGAGGTGGGACTCGGTGCCGTCGACCGTGTCGCGCAGCTTCACGCCGTCGACGTGGTTCTCGCCGGTGATGCCGGTGACCTCGGCGTTCCAGATGAACTCGATCCTCTCGTTGTCGAAGGCGCGCTTCTGCATGACCTTCGAGGCGCGGAGCGAGTCCTTGCGGTGGATCACGTAGACCTTCGCGGCGTGCTTGGTGAGGAAGGTCGCCTCCTCCATGGCGGAGTCGCCACCGCCGACGACGGCGATGGTCTTGCCCTTGAAGAAGAAGCCGTCGCAGGTGGCACACCACGAGACACCGTGTCCCGACAGGCGGTCCTCGTCGTGGAGGCCCAGCTTGCGGTACGCGGATCCGGTCGCGACGACGACGGTCTTCGCCTCGATGCTCTCGCCGGAGCCGAGGTGGACGGTCTTGACCTCGCCCTCGAGATCGAGGGAGGTGACGTCGTCGTAGAAGGTCTCGGCGCCGAACTTCTCGGCCTGCGCCTGCATCGAGGTCATCAGCTCGGGGCCGAGGACGCCGTCGGGGAAGCCGGGGAAGTTCTCGACGTCCGTCGTGTTCATCAGGTCGCCGCCGATCTCGACCGACGAGGCCACGACCACCGGGTGCAGTTCGGCGCGCGCCGCGTAGATGGCGGCGGTCCAGCCGGCGGGGCCGGATCCGATGATGACGATGTCGCGCACGGCAACTCCTCGGGGTCTGTACGAGCGGTGACGGGTGGGGCGGGAGCCGAGCACCCGGAGCCGGTCGCTCGAATCGTTCCGCGGCTCCGTGGGCTACAACACATCCTAGGCGGGCACTATTCCGCGGGCCCGGTAGTGCCGGTCGTGCCACGCGCCGCTCGATGCAGCAGCCCAGGAAATGCAATCTGACCGGGTTTTTACCGGAGCAGCATCAGCGGCCCAGTCGGCGGAGCACCGGAGCGAGGACGGCGCGCAGCTCCGGCACCCGGAGGAACCAGAGGACCGCGAAGTAGACGAGCGCCATCACGGTGCCGATCGCGGCCATCGAGAGCAGCGGCTCCACGTAGTTCGAGACGGCGAAACCGCCCGCGCGCGTGCCGCCGAGGGCGACGAGGACGCCGTAGCCGGCGGCGGCGGAGGGCACCGCGGCGAGGACGAACTGCGCGAGCCTGACGAGGATCCGCCTGCCTCCGCGGCCGCCGAGCCGGCGGCGCAGGAGGAGGGCCGCCACGAGGGCCTGCACGCAGATGCCGAGCGAGGTCGCAGCGGCGATGCCGACAGCGGTGCGGTCGGCGGGGAGCCGGAGCACGATCAGGTACCCGGCGACCGCCACGACGACCTGCACCAGGGTGAACAGGAACGGCCGCGCTCCGTCGCTCAGGGCGTAGAACGCGCGCTGCATGATGGCGATCGAGGAGAACAGCGGCAGGGCGATCACGTAGGCCATGGCGATCGCTCCGATGGCCTGCGCGTCCGCGTACGAGTCGGTGAAGACGGAGCCGAACGGCACTGCGACCACGACGATCGCGGCGGCGGCGAAGACGAGCATCATGAGCACCAGGCGGAGCGAGGTGGAGACGTCCGAGCGGAACTCCTTCATCTCCCCCCGTGCGGTGTGGCCGCTCATCTTGGTGAAGTAGGCCATGGCGATCGAGATCGCGATGACCGAGTGGGGCAGCATGAAGATCAGCCACGCCTTCTGCAGCGCCGCGGCCGAGGGCCCCTCGCCGGACGCGGTGGAGGAGACCTGGCTCTCGACGATGCCGGCGACGATGGTCAGCAGCACCGTGGCGAACGACCACAGCGACATCCGCCCGGCCGTGCCGAGGCCGACGCCCCGGAAGCGGAAGTCGGGGCGGTAGCTGAGGCCGACCCTCCGCCAGAAGAGCATCAGGAACAGCGACTGGACGACGATGCCCAGCGTCGCGCTCCCGCCGAGGAGGGTGACCATCGCCGGGGACCACGAGTCGACCGGACGGTTCCCCTCCGGATCGGCGCCGAACAGCACCATGAAGGCGACGAGCCCGGCGATCACCACGACGTTGTTCAGCACGGGCGCCCAGGTGAAGGGGCCGAACGAGCCGCGGGCGTTGAGCACCTCGCCGAGGATCGTGAACAGGCCGTAGAAGAAGACCTGCGGCAGGCACCAGAACGCGAAGGCGACGGCCAGCTGGTACTGCTCCGGTCCGTAGCCGGGCGCGTAGAGGCGCACGAGCAGGGGAGCGAGGACCGTGGCGGCGATCGTGGTCACCAGGAGCAGGCCGAGCGCCAGGGTCAGCAGGCGGTTGATGTAGCCGCGGCCGCCGTCGGCGTCGAGGCCCGCCCGCACGATCTGCGGGACGAGGACGGCGTTCAGAGCGCCGCCCGCGATGATCGAGTAGATCGTGTTGGGCAGCAGGTTCGCCGTCGTGAAGGCGTCCGCGCCCGGCGCGACCGCGGCTCCGATCGTGTTCGCCATGACGATCGACATGACGAAGCCGAGGATCCGCGAGACCATCGTGCCGGAGGCGAGGACGGCGCTCGCGCGTCCGAGGGAGAAGCTAGCCACGCGGGTCCGATCGCTGGTCGTCGAGGTCGGGCTGGACCTCGAGCACGGCGTTCGGGTCCTCCTCGTCCTCTGGGGTGTCGCCTCGACGGCGACGGCGGATGTTGCGGAGGATGCCGGCTCCGAAGACGACGACGAGCGCGATCCCGATGACCAGGGTGCCGACGGTCTCCCAGTCGGCGCGGACGCTGGTCGTCATGCCCGTGGGGGTGCCGATGGGGACGCCCTGCGCCGAGGTCAGCTGCAGGCCGAGGCTCGTCTCGCCGTTGCCGACCCGGGCTTTCACGGGGATGAGGACGCGGCCCTGCGAGCGGGCGTCGATCTCGGTGGTCTCGATCGCCTCCTCGTCGATGTCGAGGACGGCGTTCGAGGTCGAGGCCTGGATGCGGACGGCGATCGGCCAGGGGAGCTCGTTGCGGACGTACACGGGGATGCTCGAGTCGCGGGAGACCTGCAGGATGCTGCCGGTCGCGTCGATCGACACCAGCGAGAGCGTCCGGTCGGCCTCGGTCATGGCCGCGCCGACGGCGTCGCCCCAGCCGCTGCCGTCTCCGCGCCAGGTCACCGAGAGCAGCGCCAGCACGTCGTTGCGGCTCTTGCCCGAGAGCAGCTCCGGCTCCTGCAGCACGGAGGAGAACGCCTCGACCTCGGAGCCGGCGTCGAGCAGGTCGCGCACCCGGTCGAGCCGCGACTCCGACTCCGGCGAGTCGACGACGCTCGCGCCCTCGGTCGCGGGGACGGCGAGGGCGGTGGAGAGGGCGACTCCGCGGGCCCAGGGCAGCGACTCGATCGCGTCGAGGGTCTCGGAGAGACGCGCGGCGCCGATCGCCGAGCCGCGGCCGAGGGTGAGCACGACGTCCGGCGCGGTCCCCTCCTCCTGCACCTCGGCGAGATCGGTGGCGATCTCGGACATGCGGGCGCGCCACTCGGTGTCGTCGGTGGCGGTGGCGGCCGCGTCGAACGCCTCGGTGAGGCGCGAGTCGGCCACGACCAGGTCCGAGTCGCCGACGGTGGCGCGCGAGGTCGTGGTCACCTCCTCCGGCAGCAGGAGACCGGAGGAGGGGACGACCGTGCGGTTCATGCCGCTGGCCGCGTATACGTCGAGGTCCGACCCGCGGAGGGTGCCCTCGTCGGGCCAGGCGACGCTGCCGAGGGAGGTGCTCCAGTCGGAGGCGAGCAGCGACTCGGTGCTCGGACGCGCCGGCAGGTCCTCGGCCGGCTGGTCGGAGTCGACGGCGACCGTGGGCGCCGGGCTGGCGGTGCCGGGGACCGCGGCGAAGCGGGTGTCGTCGATCGCGTACTCGAAGGAGGTGGGAGAGAGGAGCGCGGAGAGCCCGGCCTGCGCCTGGGCCGAGACGTCGGCGTCGGCGTACGGCAGGGCGAAGCGCTCGTTCGGCACGGACTGCAGCCGGTCGAGCCAGTCGAGGGCGGACTCCGGAGCGGCGCTGCCGAGAATGCGGATCGAAGCGAGGATGCGCGGGTCGACCCCGATCGTGACGCCCTTCCCCGCGACCGCGTCGAGCTGCCGGGTGAGGGTCCCCGTGCCGTCGGTGTAGTCGGCGAGGGCCTCGGCCGAGAGCAGGCCGTCGGCCGTGTCCGGGACGGTGAGCGGGACGAGGACGCTGACGCCGGTCTCGCGCTCCGGGGCCACCGCGTCGTCGGTCAGCTCGACGGCGGTGCGAGCGGTCGAGACGACACCACCCGGACCGGTTACCGTAACGAGGACGGCGTGGGTGCCGAGCGCGGTCCGGTCGTTGGAGAAGGGGATCTGGTCGACCGGCACGGTGAGGCCGGCCTCGGCGGTGCTGGAGGGCAGCAGGCGCAGCTGGGCGGTCGCACGGACCGGGTCGGTGTCGTTGTCGGCCTCGGCGTCGAGCCAGTCGTGCAGCTCCGCGCGGGTGTCGAGGGTGGCGTAGGAGAGGGCGACCGTCACGTCGGCGCTGTCGATCGCCTCGGTGGTGCCGTTGCGCACGGCGATCGAGAGCTCGAGGTCCTGGCCGGGCCGCAGGACGCCGTCACTGCCGGCCCCGGCGGTCGTGGTGACGGTGCCGGGAGCGGGCGTCGAGGTCGCCGTCGCGGCGGCGACCGGGGCCGCGAGGGCGGGGGAGGCCACGCCGGTCAGGCCGAGCGCGAGGGCGGCAGCACCTGCCGAGCGGAGCAGGAGGAGGGCCGCCCGCGAGCGGCGGGAGCGGAGGGAGGGGTCGCGCCGATGCATCGGACTCACTCGGCCTCCATGCGGGTGATTCTACGGGCAGCCCTCCTCGGGGCAGGCGGTGCGTCCGCTGTGCAGGCGGTTCCCCCGCGTAACCCCCTGGCACGGTCACCCGCTGCCGGGACACCCCCCGCCACTAGGATCGTGCGAATGCACAGCGTCCAGACCGCTCTCGAGACCCTCCGCGCGCTCGCGGGGACGCCCACGGTGACGCGGCTGGCGGAGGCGTTCGCAGCCCAGGGCCACGAGCTCGCGCTGGTCGGCGGCCCGGTCCGCGACGCCTTCCTCGGCCACGGCGTGCACGACCTCGACTTCACCACCTCCGCACGCCCCGACGACATCGTGCGGATCGTCGCTCCGATCGCCGAGGCGCACTGGGACATCGGCCGGGCCTTCGGCACGATCGGCGCTCGCGTGGCCGGCGAGACGGTCGAGATCACGACCTACCGCAGCGACAGCTACGACGGGGTGAGCCGCAAGCCCGAGGTCGAGTTCGGCGACTCGCTCGAGGGCGACCTGGTGCGGCGCGACTTCACGGTCAACGCGATGGCGCTGCGGCTCCCGGAGGTCGTCCTCGTCGATCCCTCGGGAGGAGTGGAGGACCTGCTCGCCGGCCGGCTGCGCACCCCCTCCCCCGCCGACCTCTCCTTCGGCGACGATCCGCTCCGGATGCTCCGCGGCGCGCGCTTCACCTCGCAGCTCGGCTTCCGCACCACCGACGAGGTCGAGTGGGCGATGGCCGAGCTCGCCGGCCGGATCGACGACGTCTCGGCGGAGCGCGTGCAGGAGGAGCTGCGGAAGCTCCTCGCGACCGCCTCGCCCCGAGCCGGCCTGGAGCTGCTCGTCGACACCGGTCTGGCCGTTCGCTTCCTCCCGGAGCTGCCCGCGCTGCGCCTGGAGCAGGACGAGCACCACCACCACAAGGACGTCTACACCCACAGCCTCACCGTGCTGGAGCAGGCGATCGCGCTGGAGGAGTCGCGGCACCCCGGAGCCGCGCCCGACGTCGTGCTGCGGCTCGCCGCCCTCCTGCACGACATCGGCAAGCCGGCCACGCGGCGGCTCGAGCCGGCCGGAGCGGTGAGCTTCCACCACCACGACCTGGTCGGCTCCAAGCTCGCGATCAAGCGGATGCGCGCGCTGAAGTTCGACAACCAGACGACGAAGGACGTGGCCCGCCTCATCGAGCTGCACCTGCGCTTCTTCGGGTACACGGACGGCGCGTGGACCGACTCCGCGGTGCGCCGCTACGTGACCGACGCCGGGCCCCTGCTCGAGCGGCTGCACATCCTCACCCGCGCCGACGTGACCACGCGCAACCGCCGCAAGGCCGACCGGCTCGCGCACGCCTACGACGACCTCGAGGCGCGCATCGCGGAGCTCGCCGAGAAGGAGGAGCTCGCCTCCAAGCGCCCCGACCTCGACGGCACGCGGATCATGGAGATCCTCGGCCTCGCCCCGGGCCCCGAGGTCGGGCAGGCGTACCGGTTCCTGCTGGAGCTGCGGCTCGAGGAGGGTCCGCTCGGCGAGGAGGTCGCGACGCAGCGGCTCCGCGAATGGTGGGCGTCGCGCTGAGGCGCTGAGCCGGGCCCCGTGCTCGCCTCGCCCTGCGCCCGGGATGGTGCGCCTCGAGCGGATCCGTCCGGCGCGTCGCGGCGGTCCTGTTGTAGTCTGTACAGGTTGTCCACGACCAGACGCACTCGCGTCCGCGGGAGTGGGCAGATGCTACATACCCTCCTGTCACGGAAATACCGTGGCCGTTCAGTCCGAAGGAGGTGGGTTAGTGACGCATCAGTACGAGATCATGGTCATCCTGGACCCCGAGATCGATGAGCGCACCGTCGCTCCGAGTCTCGACAAGTTCCTCAACGTCATCCGCACCGATGGTGGATCCATCGACAAGGTCGACGTCTGGGGCCGCCGTCGTCTGGCGTACGAGATCAACAAGAAGTCCGAGGGCATCTACGCCGTCGTCGACTTCACGTCGACCTCCGCCGCAGCGAACGAGCTCGACCGTCAGCTGAAGCTGTCCGAGGCCGTCATGCGCACCAAGGTGCTGCGGGCCGAAGAGGGCATCGCCCAGGTCGCGGCCGCCGCGAAGCTCGCCGACGAGAAGGCCGCCCGCAAGGCTGCCAAGGCCTCGGCCGCTCCCAAGGCGTAGCGCTCATGGCCGGCGAGACGATCATCACCGTGGTGGGGAACCTCACCGCCGACCCCGAGCTGCGCTACACGCAGGGCGGGCTCGCGGTCGCGAACTTCACCATCGCCTCCACGCCGCGCACCTTCGACCGTCAGGCGAACGACTGGAAGGACGGCGAAGCGCTGTTCCTCCGCGCCTCCGTCTGGCGCGAGTTCGCCGAGAACGTCGCAGGAACGCTGACCAAGGGCAGCCGCGTCATCGCGACCGGCCGCCTGAAGCAGCGCTCCTACGAGACGAAGGAAGGCGAGAAGCGCACCAGCATCGAGCTCGAGATCGACGAGATCGGGCCCTCGCTGCGCTACGCGACCGCGCAGGTCACGCGCGCCTCCGGTGGAGGCGGACGCGGCCAGGCCGGTGGCGGCCAGGGCAACGGCGGTCAGATCGGCGGCGGCCAGGGCGGCTTCGGCGGCGGCGGTCAGGGGGGCTCCGGCAACGCCGGCGGCAACCGTGGCGGTCAGGCCGAGGAGCCGTGGGCGCCGAGCGCTCCCGCCGGTGGCGACGTGTGGAGCACGCCGGGCAGCTACAACGACGAGACGCCGTTCTGAGCCTCGGCTCGGACGCTCTCCTCACCTGAATCACGCCTCCCCCGCACCGCGATCGCTCGCGGCGGGGCAGGGGCGAACCAGAATCTAAGGAAACCACTATGGCTGGAAAGAGCAGCGGCGACCGCCGCAAGCCGATCCGCGGCAAGGGCGCGAAGAACGCGGCCCCCGCGAAGTCGGTCCGCGTGGGTGTCATCGACTACAAGGACGTCGCGACCCTCCGCAAGTTCATCTCGGAGCGCGGGAAGATCCGCGCCCGTCGTATCACCGGCGTCTCCGTACAGGAGCAGCGCCTCATCGCCCGTGCCGTCAAGAACGCCCGCGAGATGGCGCTCCTGCCCTACGCCGGCAGCGGAAGGTAGGTAACGGTATGTCCAAGGTCATCCTGACCCACGAGGTCGACGGACTCGGCTCGGCCGGCGACGTCGTCGACGTGAAGAACGGGTTCGCCCGCAACTACCTCATCCCGCAGGGCTTCGGCGTCGCGTGGACCCGCGGTGGCGAGAAGCAGGTCGAGCAGATCAAGTCGGCGCGAGCCGCTCGTGAGCACAAGACCATCGAAGAGGCCCAGCACACCAAGCAGGTCCTCGAGGCCAACCGCGTGAAGCTGACGGTCAAGGCCGGCAAGGACGGCCGCCTGTTCGGCTCGGTGAAGACCTCCGACATCGCGAACGCGGTGGCGGCGGCCGGATTCGGCGAGCTCGACAAGCGCAAGATCGTCATCTCGAACGCGATCAAGCACGTCGGCGAGCACGAGGCCGTGGTGCGTCTGCGCGACGACATCCAGGCCACTGTGAAGCTGCAGGTGGTCGCGGCCAAGTAAGGCCGCGAGAACGCCGCGGAGGGCGGTGCGACGGGACTTCCGAGTCCCCTCGCACCGCCCTTCGTCGTTCCCGTTCTCCACAGCTCCATCCACATACACCCTTCAGCGGGACCAACCTTCACTGTGGTCTTGAGACTCTTTTCCCCACACACCTGTGGAAAGCAGGAAATGCCTGGTCAAGAGCCAGAAAAAACTTGCTGAGGGCCGCTGATCCCACAGGGTTGTCCACACGTTGCCCACAGTGGGCCCGGCGTTTCCCCTCGGTTCTGCACAGCTCTCTCCACAGGGCGGTTTGCGTGCCGCGGGCGGCGGTCCGTAGGGTGGCGCAGCGCCCCGCGAGGGGTGCGGGCAGGCGCCCGTGCGCCGCTGTCGGAGGTCGCTGGTAGACCGGATCCCGGCACCGGCTCGACCGGACGCGCAGCACCCGACAGGAGGAGGCGAAGGCATGACGATCGCGCACCTGGCGGTACCCGGCTCGGACGGACGGGACGGTCGCGGAGACCGCGGCGAGTCGCGCGGGAACGAGCGGACCCCTCCGCACGACCTCCTCGCCGAGCAGTCGGCGCTGGGCGGCATGCTGCTCTCGAAGGACGCGGTCGCCGACGTCGTCGAGAGCGTCAAGGGCACCGACTTCTACATCCCCAAGCACGAGATCGTCTTCGACGCGATCCTCGCCCTCTACTCGCACGGCGAGCCGACCGACGTCATCGCGGTCACCGACGAGCTCACGAAGCAGGGCGAGCTGCAGCGGGCCGGCGGCGCCGACTACCTGCACACGCTCACCTCGATGGTCCCCACCGCGGCCAACGCCGGGTACTACGCCTCCATCGTCGCTGAGCGCGCTCTGCTGCGCCGCCTCGTCGAGGCGGGCACCCGCATCGCGCAGATGGGCTACCAGGGCGAGGGCGAGGTGCTCGACCTGGTCAACACGGCGCAGGCCGAGATCTACAACGTCACCGGCTCCGAGACGGCGGAGGACTACGTCCCTCTGACCGACGCGGTGACCGTCGCGATCGACGAGATCGAGGCGGCCGCTCACAAGGACGGCAGCTTCACCGGCGTCCCCACCGGCTTCGCCGACCTCGACGACCTGACCAACGGCTTCCACGCCGGGCAGATGATCATCGTCGCCGCGCGCCCCGCGCTCGGAAAGTCGACGCTGGCGCTCGACTTCGCCCGCGCCGCCGCGATCAAGCACAACATGGCCACGATCTTCTTCTCCCTCGAGATGGGGCGCAGCGAGATCGCGATGCGCCTCCTCTCGGCCGAGGCGTCCGTGCCGCTGCAGCACATGCGCAAGGGCACGGTCGACCAGCGCGACTGGACGACCATCGCCTCCACCCGCGGCCGGATCAACGACGCGCCGCTCTACATCGACGACTCGCCCAACATGACCCTCGTCGAGATCCGGGCGAAGTGCCGCCGGCTCAAGCAGCGGGTCGGGCTCAAGATGGTCGTCATCGACTACCTGCAGCTGATGACCTCCGGCAAGAAGGTCGAGAGCCGCCAGCAGGAGGTCTCGGAGTTCTCGCGTGCCCTCAAGCTCCTCGCGAAGGAGCTGCAGGTGCCGGTCATCGCGCTCTCGCAGCTGAACCGAGGCCCCGAGCAGCGCGCCGACAAGCTCCCCGCGATCTCGGACCTCCGCGAGTCCGGCTCGATCGAGCAGGACGCCGACATGGTGATCCTCCTGCACCGCGAGAGCGCCTACGAGAAGGACAACCCGCGCGCGGGCGAGGCCGACCTCATCGTCGCCAAGCACCGCAACGGCCCGACCCGCACGGTCACCGTGGGCTTCCACGGCCACTTCTCGCGCTTCGCCGACATCCCGGCGGTCTGACGTGACAGGTGCCGCTGCCGTCCCCGAGCCCGTCGACGTCCCGCTGGGCGGGGGGTCGATCCGCCTGGGCCAGTTCCTCAAGTACGCCGGGATCCTCTCGGGCGGCGAGGCCAAGGAGGCGGTCGCCGAGGGGATGGTGACCGTCAACGGCGAAGTCGATCTGCGCCGCGGCCGCCAGCTCGCCGTCGGCGACGTCGTCGGGTTCGACCGGAACCGCTTCCGCGTCTGCGAGTGAGCGCGGCCGCGCCTCGACGGGTGCGATCGGCCGAGACCCCGCGGAACGGATGAGACGCCGCTCAGAGGCGGGCGCGTCGGCGTGTTGAGCGGTGGCTCGGCGCACACTGGCTCCTGGACATCCCGGGACGACAGGAGACGCGCGTGCAGCTCGGCATTCACTTCATGAACTTCACTCTGCCCGGGGGGAGCGCGCAGATCGCGCCGATCCTCGGAGCGACCGCGCGGACGGCCGAGGACGTCGGCTGCGCCTGGTTCACGCTGATGGACCACTACTTCCAGATGGAGCACTTCGCGACGAGCGAGGATCCGATGCTCGAGGGCTACACCTCGCTCGGCTTCGTCGCCGGCCGGACGGAGCGGATGCGGCTGGGGCTCCTCGTCACCGGCGTGACGTACCGCCATCCGGGACTGCTCGCGAAGATCGTCACCACCCTCGACGTGCTCTCCGGCGGACGCGCGATGCTCGGCATCGGCGCCGCCTGGTACGAGCGCGAGCACCTCGGGCTCGGCGTGCCGTACCCGCCGCTGAAGGAGCGGTTCGAGCGGCTGGAGGAGACGCTGCGGATCTGCCGTCAGATGTGGAGCGACGACGACGGGCCGTTCGAGGGGACGCACTACCGGCTCGCCGAGACGCTGAACCACCCGGCGCCGATCCAGCAGCCCGGCCCGCCCATCCTCATCGGCGGCGGCGGCGAGAGGAAGACGCTGCGGCTGGTCGCGCAGTACGGCGACGCCTGCAACCTGTTCGGCACCGGCGCGGACGACGTGGCGCACAAGCTCGACGTGCTGAAGCGGCACTGCGACGACCTCGGGCGCGACTACGCGACGATCACGAAGACCATCACCGGGGGCGGCGATCCGATCGGCGACCCCGACGGCTTCGTCCGCGCGATGGAGGAGTACGCGGCGCTGGGGATCGACCACGTGCAGCTGGCGCCGGCCGGGCCGGATCCGGAGGGGTACGTCGCCCGGCTGGGCGAGGGCGTGATCGAGCGGGTGGCGGCTCTCGGCTGAGGGCCCCAACGCACGGCACTCCGACCGGTTCGGGTGCCGCGGGCGTCACCGCTGATCCGCTCCGCCGGCCGGGTCCGCCGTCACCGGCGCGAGGACTCCAGTGGCGGCCATGTCCCGGGTCGGGGGACGCCGTCGGCGGATCCTGCCCCCCGTCAGGGTCGCGGCGTAGACGCGGGCGAGGAGCGCGACCTACGGTTCGAGCCTCCCACCTCGGGTTATTGAGCTCACGCTGACGTGGGCAGATCGCTGGCCTCATGCCGCACGTGTCCTCTCGTACCTCGCTCCGCCGTCATCGGCAGAACCGCAGAAGAGGGGCGATCGGGACGGGTGTCGTCCTCGCCGTCGTCGGCGCCGCGCTCTTCGCCGGCGTCTCGGCGCAGGCGGCCACTGCTCCGGACCTCGGCACGGCGGAGGACTACTCGGTCCTGGCCGCGTCGACCGTGACGAACACGGGGTCGAGCGTCCTCGACCAGAACGTCGGGGTCAGCCCGCTGACCGCCGTCACCGGGTTCCCGCCCGGGCGGACAGACGGAGTGATCCACCGCGGAGACGCGGAGGCGGCTCAGGCCCAGGCCGACGTGGGCACCGCCTACGGACAGCTCGCCTCGCAGGCGACGACCGCGCAGATCGACGCCGAGATCGGCGGCAGCACGCTGAAGCCCGGGGTCTACACCGCGGCCGGACCGGTCGGAGTGACGGGGACGCTCACGCTCGACGCCGAGGGCGTCAACGAGGCGGTCTTCGTGATCCGCGCCGCGTCGACGCTGACGACGGCCTCGTCGAGCACGGTGGCCCTGATCAACGGAGCGCAGGCCTGCAACGTCTACTGGCAGATCGGCAGCTCCGCGACGCTCGGCACCGACTCGGACTTCGTGGGCTCCGTGCTCGCCTCGGTCTCGATCACGGTGACGACGGGCGTCTCCGTCGAGGGCCGCGCACTGGCCCGCACGGGAGCGGTCACACTCGATTCCAACGACTTCACCGAGCCGGGCTGCGAGCCCACCGACGGCGGATCGTCGCCGACGGCGACTCCGACCATCACGCCGACCGTGACGCCGACCGTGACTCCGACGGTCACGCCGACCGTGACGCCGACGGTCACGCCGACCGTGACCCCGACGGTCACGCCCACCGTGACGCCGACGGTCACTCCGACCGTGACGCCCACGGTCACTCCGACGGTGACGCCCACGGTCACTCCGACGGTGACCCCGACCATCACGCCGACCGTGACTCCGACGGTGACCCCCACCGTCACGCCGACCGTGACTCCGACCGTGACTCCGACCGTGACGCCGACAGTGACTCCGACGGTCACGCCGACCGTGACGCCGACGGTCACGCCCACTATCACCCCGACCGTCACGCCGACCGTGACTCCCACCGTCACCCCGACGGTGACTCCCACCGTCGAGCCGACTGTGACGCCGACGGTGACTCCCACCGTCACTCCGACGGTGACTCCGACTGTCACGCCCACCGTCACTCCGACGGTGACTCCCACGATCGCGCCCACCGTGGCTCCGACGGCGACTCCCACGATCGCGCCCACCGTGGCTCCGACGGCGACTCCCACGATCACGCCCACCGTGGCTCCGACGGCGACTCCCACGATCACGCCCACCGTGGCTCCGACGGCCACGCCGACGACCACGCCGACGGTGACCCCCACCACCACGCCGACCGCGACGCCCACGGCCTCGCCCACTCCGACCGCGACCACAGCGCCGCGACCGGCGCCCTCCCACGCCGCGGTCGTTCCCGTGTCCGGGTCGAACGGTCCCCGCGGTCCGGCTCTCGCCTCGACCGGAGTGGACGCCGCAGCGACGGCGACCGCCGGAGTGCTGGGCCTGCTCGCCCTGGTCGGCGGCGGTCTGATGCTCCTCACCCTCCGACGCCGCGGTGAGCGCACCGGCAGCTGATCCCGGCTGATCACCGGCAGCTGATCACCGCCAGGCCGTGCGCCGGACTCCCGAGGGGTCCGGCGCACGTCTGCGTCCACGATCGCGCTCCGCCCGTCTCTCCGGTGTCCTCGCCGCTGTGCGCAGGCCCGCTCGTGGGTCGAGACGCCGCTCCGAGCGTCGGGGCACCGCTGAGCAGGCGGCGTCTCGGATGCGGGGCGGTATCTGGCAGGGAGGCGGGTGCGCGTCCGGGTGAGCACGCACTGCTCGTGACACGGGTGTATCCCGGTGCCGTCGGGCCCGCTCGTGCGTCGAGACGCCGCTCCGATCGCCGGGACATCGCGGTAGGGGCAGTGTCTCGGGGCGGAAGGCGGCATGCGAGGAGTGCGCGACCGCTCTGCTCGGAACGCGGGCGTCCGCTCGATGCCGGGGTCCGCTCCGCCCGGCCGTCAGACCCCGGCCAGCTCGGCTCGGAGGGGCGGGTCCGCGCCGATGCGGGAGGCGGTGACTCCCGCCGCCCGGGCCGCCCACCGGCCCGCCGCGAGGAGGGCGTCCTCGTCGAGAGCGGTGGTCCCGCTGTCGAGGAGGGCGTCGATCAGCCCTGCCATCGCCGTGTCGCCCGCGCCGATGGTGTCCGCGACGGCGATGCGGGAGGCGGGGACGACGACCCGGGCCCGGCGGGACGCGAGGACCATCCCCTCGCCGCCCCGCGTGACGACCGCCAACGCGGGGCCGGCGGCCAGGAGGCGGTCGAGGACGGCGTCGACGGAGTCGCCGGGGTGGAGCCACTCGGCGTCCTCGTCGCTCAGCTTCACCAGATCGCAGCGCCGGAGGAGCCGCTCGAGGACGCGGTGGACCTCGGCGCGCGGAGGGAGCACCTCGGGCCGGATGTTGGGGTCGAGGCTGACGGAGGTCCTGGGCGGCAGACGGTCGAGCAGGTCCGCGACCGTGTCTCCGCCGGGATGCAGGAAGGCGGCGATCGACCCGGTGTGGAGGTGCGCGGCTCCGTCGGGATCGATGCGGTCCGGGTCCCAGCTGAGGTCGAACTCGTACCGGGCCGACCCGTCGGCGCCGATGACCGCCGCCGCGGTCGACGTGGTGCCGCGCGCGGGCGCCGACACCGCGACTCCGGACTCCTCCAGGTGCGCTCGGGCCCGGCGTCCGCGCTCGTCGTCGCCCAGGGCGGTGGCGAAGCGGACGGAGCGGCCGAGCCGGGAGAGGGCGACGGCGACGGTCGCGGGCGAGCCGCCGACGTGCTCCGACCGGCTCCCGTCCCGCTCGACGACGTCGACGACGGTCTCGCCGACGACGAGGACGCGAGAGCCGGAGCCCGCGCCGGGCCCGCTCACTCCGCCGCCGCGCGGACCTGCAGCGTCGTGAACGGCGCCGACGGGAAGACGAGCTGGGTGAGGGTGCTGAGACCCCCGCCGAGGAACACCTCGACCACCGAGGCGTCGACGACGATGCGGACCGGGATCCGCCCCGACTCGTCCGGCGCGGGCAGCGGAGCCCAGTCGACCGAGGGGAAGGACGCCGCGAAGTCCACCGCGCCGCTGCGCGTGCGGTCGCAGGTCAGCACTCCCTCGTCGCCGTCGACCGTGAGCACCACTTCGTCGTCGGTCGTGCCGGTGAGCAGGCGCAGCTCGGTGCGGTCGCCGGGGAGGCGGGACACGTCGACGTCGAAGACGCGGACGTCGCGGGACGCGGGCCCTGTCGGGAGGACCGCCCGCTGCGCGAGGCGGAGACGGCCGTCGGCCCCGCGGACGAGGTCGAGCTCGCGTACGAGCGACATCGACGAGCGCCACGGGCCGGTGGGCGTCTCGTTCGCGTAGTCCCAATTGCTGGCCCACGCGATCGTGAGGCGGCGGCCCTCGGGAGCGTCGTTGAAGGAGACGGCCGCGTAGTAGTCCCGGCCGTAGTCGAGCCAGTCGTAGTCGGCAGGGTCCTCGGACGCGCTGATCCGGTCGGCGGTGAACTCGGCTCCGTCGAAGTCGCCGAGGAAGTACTGGCTGCCGGAGCCGCCGGCGATGCCGCCCGGGTTGAGGCTCACGATCATCATCCAGCGGACCTCGTCGGTGCCGCGCACGCGCAGCGGGAAGAGGTCCGGGCACTCCCAGACGCCGCCCGTGGCATGGGCGGGGCCGAAGTGGGAGCGCCGGGTCCACGCGATCAGGTCGGGCGAGGTGTAGACCGCGACGCGGCGGTCGACCGCCTCGACGGCGACCATCACCCAGTGGCCGTCGTCCCCGCCGAACCAGAAGACCTTCGGATCGCGGAACTCCGCGGAGCCGATGTCGAGGACGGGGTTGCCCGCGTACCGGGTCCAGGTGGCGCCGTCGTCGACGCTGTAGGCCAGTGCCTGGGCCTGCGAGGCCCCGGTGCCGTCCGGGAGGGCGTCGCGGGCGGCCGTGTAGACCGCGACGAGGGCCGTCTCGCCGGGGCCGGCGAAGCCCGCCGTGTTCCGGACGTCGGCGACCGCGCTGCCGGAGAAGGCCATCTCGCCGTCGAGGACGGGGATCGCGACGGGCTGCTCGCTCCACGACACCAGATCGGTCGAGGTCGCGTGGCCCCAGGACATGTTGCCCCAGGTGCTGCCGGTCGGGTTGTTCTGGAAGAACAGGTGGTAGGTGCCGTTGTGGAAGAGGAGCCCGTTCGGGTCGTTCAGCCAGGTGGATCGGGCGGTGAAGTGGGCGGACGGACGCCAGGCGTCGGTCGTCGTGGTGATGGTCACAAGGGCTCCTGAGGAGAGGGGTTCGGTGCGGCCGGACGAGGGGCGCGGGCGGCTGCCGCCCGCGCCCCCGGGGACTACTCGCCGCCGTTCTGGAAGCGGTCGTAGGCCTGCTGGTACGTCGCGGTCACGTCGGAGGCGCCCATCGACTCCAGCTGCGAGACGTAGGAGTCCCACTCGCTGTCGACGGTCCCGTTGACGATCCAGGCGGCGAACTTCTCCTTCACCAGGGTGTTGATGTCGGTCAGCGCGTACGAGACGCGGTCGAGCTCGTCGTTCGAGAGCATCACCGGCGGGTAGGCGTCGTTCGCCTTGTAGGGGAGGTAGTACTCGTTCACCAGGTCCTGGCGCTCCTTCGCGCGCGGCTCGGGGGCCACGACGGTCTCGAAGTCCTTCTCGGTGGTGATCTTCGGGCCGCCCGGGGCGACCTTCTGGCGGCGCTCGCCCTCGGCCTCGCCGGCGGCGGCGGGGATCTGCACGAGGAGGCCGGTGGCCTCGTCCTTCTGGAGGGTCACGCCGAGGGGTCCCCAGCTGCTCTGGGCGCTCATCTCGGGGTCGAAGAGGCGGTCGGCCCAGCGCATCGTGGCGGCGGGGTACTCGTTGGAGCGGGTGATCGCCATCGCGCCGCGGTTGATCTCCTGGTTGCTGGTGACGCTGGCGCGCTTCTCGCCGTCGACGCCCTCGAGCACGCCGAGGATCGCGTAGTCGCCGAGGCGGTCCTCGCCGACCATCTCCTTCGCCTCCCACCAGAAGAAGGAGCCGAGGACCGGGGTGTCGGCCTTGCCCTTGGAGAGGAAGGCGACGTCGTCCTGCGAGAACGACTCGGGGTCGATGAGCCCGTCGGCGTACCAGTCGGAGAGCGCCTCGACGCCCTGCTTGTAGCCGTCGGTGTCGGCCGTGAACTGCACCTTCCCGTCGACCACGATGCGGTGGTCGTTGTTCTCCGGCTGGCCGCCGAGCGCCGCGATCAGGTCGTGCGGGTTGCCGCAGAACGAGTCGGTGCGGAAGGACAGCGGGATCTCGTCGGCCTTGCCGTTGCCGTTGGGGTCGCCGGTTCTGAAGGCCTCGAGTGCGGCCCGGTACTCCTCGATCGTCGTCGGCATCGGGAGGCCGAGCGCGTCGAGCCAGGCGGTGTTGATGAAGAGGAAGTTCGGGTACTGGAGGATCCCGAGCTCCTCGACCGAGGGCAGCGTGTAGATGTGGCCGTCCGAGGCGGTGAGCGCGGCGCGGATGTCGGGCCGGTCCTCGAGGATCGCGGAGAGGGTCGGCGCGTGCTCCTCGATCAGGTCCTCGAGCGGGAGGAGCGTGCCGTTCTCGCCGTACTGCACGATCTCGGCGTCGGTGAGGCCCGAGTTGAACAGCACGTTCGGCACGTCGTCGCTGGCGAGGAGGAGGTTCTTCTTCTCGGCGTAGACCTGCTCGGGGAGGTTCTTCCAGTCGATCGAGATGTTGGTGTCCTCCTCCCACTGCTGCACGAGCTGCATCGAGGAGTAGTCGGGGGACAGGGCGGACTTGGTGCCGCCGAAGGTCAGCGACAGCGTGTCGTCGACGATCGGCAGGCCGGTCTCGTTGAAGCCGACCTCGCTCGAGCGGTCCTGGACGGGGTCGTTCCCGCCGCCTGTCGTGCAGCCGGCCAGGAGCAGTCCGCCGGAGAGGGCGAGTGCGGTGGTGGTGAAGAAACTGCGGTGTCTCATCGTTCGTGTTCCTCTTGTCGAAAGGGTGGTGCGGGAGGGGTGGAGGGTCAGCTCTTCACGGCGCCGAGAAGGGCGCCCTTGGTGAAGTGCTTCTGCATGAAGGGCAGGACGATCAAGAGGGGGATCGTCGAGACGACGATCATTCCGTACTTGATCAGCTCGCCCAGGCGCTGGGCGGCGGCGTAGGAGTCCATCGCTCCGGAGCCGCCTGCGGAGGTGACCTCGGACTGGATCAGGACGTTGCGCAGCACCAGCTGGAGCGGGTACTTGCTCTCGTCGTCGAGGTAGATCAGGGCGTCGAAGAAGGCGTTCCAGTTGGCCACGAGGTGGATCATGATCATGAGGAAGATCAGCGGCTTCGACAGCGGCAGGACGATGCTGAAGAAGAAGCGGAAGTCGCTCGCGCCGTCCATCTGAGCGGCGTCGCGCAGCTCGCCCGGCACGTTGTTCTCGAAGAAGGCGCGGGCGATGATCAGGTTCCAGACCCCGACCGCGCCGGGCAGGACCACGGCCCAGATCGTGTCCAGCATCCCGAGGTCGCGCACCACCAGGTAGCGGGCGATCAGGCCTCCGTCGATGAACATCGTGAGGATGAAGATCAGGAGGAAGACGGTCCGCCCGTAGAGGTCCTTCCTCGACAGGGCGTAGGCCGCGCAGAGGATCGTGCTGACGCTGATCGCGGTGCCGACGACCGTGTACAGGACCGAGTTGCCGAAGCCCTGCCAGATCGCGCCGTCCGAGAAGATCCGCCCGTAGCCCTCGAGGGTGAAGCCGGCCGGCCAGAGCCAGACGTTCCCGTTGAGGATCTGCGACGGCTCGCTGAACGAGGCGATCACGATGAAGTACATCGGGTAGACGATCGCGACGATCGCCAGGAGCAGGACGGCGATCGCGATCGTGTTGAACACGGGGTCCGCGTACCGTCCGGTGCGCTTTCCCGGGGCGGTGCGGCGAGGGGGAGTCGGTGCCGACGGCTCGCGGACGACGCGGTCGGGGTGGATGGTCTGTGTCATGGCGTCGTCACCAGAGGCTCGATTGGCCCGCACGGCGGGCGACCTGGTTGAAGGTCGCCAGCAGGACGAGGTTGATCAGGGAGTTGAAGAGGCCGATGGCGGCCGAGTAGCTGAACTGCGCCTGCTGCAGCCCCGCCTTGTAGACGTAGGTCTGGATCACCTCGGAGGTCGGGAGGTTGAGGTCGGTCTGCATGAGCAGGACCTTCTCGAATCCGAGGTTGAAGAGATTGCCGATCGCCAGGATGAACAGGATCGTGATCACCGGCAGGATGCCCGGGATGTCGATGTGGCGGATCCGCTGCCACTTGCTCGCTCCGTCGACGCGGGCGGCCTCGTGCAGAGCCGGGTCGATCGCGGTGAGGGCGGCGAGGTAGACGATCATCGAGAATCCGGCGTTCTGCCAGATGTCGGAGCCGATGTAGAGGGGCCGGAACCAGTCCGGCGAGCCCATGAAGAACACCGGCTCTCCCCCGAGGGCGACGATCGCGCTGTTCACGATCCCGGACCGCGGCGAGAAGAGCAGGTGGATCATGCCCACGACCACGACGACCGAGATGAAGGACGGCGAGTAGAGCACCGTCTGCGTGAACTTCTTGAACCGCTCGCTCTGCAGCTGGTTGACGATCAGTGCGAGCACGATCGGCACCGGGAAGGCGATGAGCAGACCCAGGGCGTTCACCGTCAGGGTGTTCTCGATCAGGCGCCCGAACTGGAACGACGAGACGAAGCGGGTGAAGTTGTCCAGGCCCACCCACGGGCTGCCCGAGAAGCCGAGCGACGGGTTGTAGTCGCGGAAGGCGATCTGGGCGCCGTACATCGGCCAGTACTTGAACAGCGCCACGAAGACGAGCGCCGGAGTCAGTAGTACGTATAACTGCCAGGAGCGCAGGGCGCGCCTCCCAGCGGAGCCGAGGCGCTGCCTCGGGCTCAGGAGGCGCCGTGGCCGGGGGATCCCGGGGGCGGACTTCATCGTCGTCATGCGCGCACCTCTGCACTCGTCACCGATCCGCGGAGGACCGGTGAGCAATGGATGGGATGGGGTCGGGGCTCCTCGCGCGGTTCCGCCAGGAGGAGGGAGACGGCGTCGCGGGCCATGCGCTCGTGGGGGAGCGCGACGGTCGTGAGGCCGGGGTCGAGGTAGGAGGCGAGGGTCTCCTGGTCGTCGAAGCCGACGATGGAGCAGTCCTCGGGCACGCGGAGGCCGCGCGCCTCGAGAGCCCGGTAGGCGCCCCAGGCGGTGCGGTCGTTGCCGCAGAAGATCGCGGTGGGGGGATCGGCCTCGTCGAGGAGCTCCGCGGTGAGGGCGAGGCCGTCCTCGACGGTGCCGCCGGAGCCGTGCCGGACGAGGCGCGGGTCCACGGTGAGGCCCGCCTCCTCGAGGGCGCGGCGGTAGCCCGCCCGCCGTCCGACACCCGCAGGGAGGTCGCTGTCGGCGGGCTGGATGTCGATGTAGGCGATGCGGCGGTGGCCGGCGCCCGTCAGCTGGCGGGTGGCGGTGTACCCGCCCTCCTCCTCGTCCGGGAAGACGCTGGAGAAGCGCCCGCCGGCGGACTGGGCGTTCACGACCACGGTGGGCACGTCGCCCAGCGCCTCCGGAACCTCGACGACGCGGTGGTACATCGAGGCGTAGATGACGCCGAGCACGCGGTACGACAGCATCATGTCGATCGCCGACTCCTCGAGGGCGCGCTCGCCGAAGGTGTCGACGCTGAGGATGATGTGGCCGCTCTCCCAGGCCCGCATCTGCGCGCCCTTCAGCAGGCGGCCGGCGAAGGGGGAGCTGGCGACCTCGTCCGAGACGAAGCCGATCATCCCCGACTGCCCGCTGCGGAGCGACTTCGCGAAGGCGTTGGTGCTGTAGCCGAGATCCTCGACCGCCTCCATCACGCGGGCTCGGGTGGCCTCGGTGACGCGGTTGCCGGGAGCGTTGTTGAGCACGAGGGACACGGTGGCCTGGGAGACGCCGGCGCGCTCCGCGACCTGCCTCATCGTCGCCGTCCGTCCGGCCATGACCCACCTCCTCGTGGTCTCGGTTATTCGTATAACTGGAAAGTACACATCCGAGAGCGCGGCGTCAACATCCGATTCCGCGAGCCCCGGTCGGCAGGTCGCGGGAACGCAGGAGTCGTCGTTCCGGAGCTCGAGTGCGACGGCTTCCGCGTTCTCGCGGAGGGCGGGGGCGTCAGCCGGAGGACTCGCGCGGCACGAGGCGGACGGGCATGGCCTGCACGCCCGCGGTCGGACGTCCGTGGATCGCGTTCGAGAGCTCCTCCGCGGCGGCACGGCCGAGCGTGTCGAGCATCATGTCGATGCTCGAGAGCGGCGGGCGGGCGGCCTCGACGAGGAGGTCCCAGTTGTCGAAGCCGACGACGGCCACGTCCTGCGGCACCCGCCGGCCGGTCTCGCGCAGGTGGTCGAGCGTGCCGCGGGCGATCTGGTCGCTCGCGCAGATGATCGCGTCGAGGTCCGGATGCGCGCGCAGCAGCGTCTCGGCGCACTGGCGCCCCCAGCTCTCGGACCACTGCCCGAAGAGGACGCCGCCGCCGACCAGCGGCAGCCCCGCCTCCGTCAGCGCCTGCTCGACGCCCCGGGCACGGTCGTGCGCGGCGGTGTAGCTCGGCTCGCCGTTGACGAGGGCGATCCTCGTCCGTCCGCGCTCGATCAGGTGGCGGGCGGCGAGGACGCCGGCCTGCACGTTGTCGGGCGTGAAGGAGGAGTCGCGCGGATCCTCCGAGGGCGCGTAGGCGTAGACGACCGGCACCGGGATGGTGCGGGTGATCGAGGGGCGCGGGTTCGTCGTCCGGCCGAGCACCACGATCCCGTCGACGCGCTTGGCGAGCAGGTTCTTGATGTGGTGCTGCTCGCGGATCGAGTCGCCGCGGGCGTCGCAGAGGAGCACCGACGTCGATCCGGCGCCGAACGCGTCCTCGGCGCCGAGCAGCACGGGGAGCACGAAGCGGTTGTCGAGATCGTTGGTGAGCATCCCGATGGTGCCCGTGCGCCGGGAGTTGAGGGCCTGCGCGAACGGGTTCGGGGTGAAGGAGAGGGCCTCGGCGGCGTCCAGCACGCGCTGGCGGGTCTCGGCGCGCACCTGGTCGCGGCCGTTGAGCGCCTTGGAGGCGGTGGCGATCGAGACGCCGGCGGCGGCCGCCACGTCGGTGAGCGTGATGGTGCCGGTGGGCTTGCGTGGTGGCACCGCGCCTCCGTTCCGGGCCCGGCGGGCCGCCGCGTCGATCCTCGCACGACTCCGGCGAAAAACCGAAAAGACCGAAAAGGTCGCATCTCTTGACGCGCTGACCGCCCCTGCCTAGGTTTACCCGACAGAAAGTAGTTTCGGCCCGGCGCAGACGATCGGGACGACTGCCGAGGAATCCGTCAACGACGAAGGGATCATCCGTGAAGACGAGGAAGCACGCTCGGGGCCTCGCCGCCGCCGTCCTGCTGGGGACGGCCGCCGCCGCACTGACCGGCTGCGCGAGCGGCTCCGGGGGAGACTCCGGCTCCGCCGCGGGAGGCAGCTACACGTTCTGGGACCCGTACCCCCAGTTCGACGAGTCGTCCGACTGGGCGAAGCTCATCGACTCCTGCGGGACCGAGGCCGGCGTCACCGTCGAGCGCACCGGCTACGACACCACCGACCTGACCAACAAGGCGCTGCTCGCCGGCCAGCAGGGCAACTCGCCCGACCTCCTGCTCGTCGACAACCCCGTGGTCTCGACGCTCGCGGAGTCGGGCATCCTGACCACGACCGCCGAGTCCGGGCTCTCCACCGACGGGATCGACGCGAACATCCTCGCGGCCGGCCAGACCGGCAGCGACACCTTCGGCGTGCCGATCGGTGCCAACACGCTCGCGCTGTACTACAACAAGGCCGTGCTCGAGAAGGCCGGCGTGGACGCCGCCTCCATCACCGACTGGGCCGGGCTGACCGACGCGCTCGAGAAGGTCACCGCCTCCGGTGGCAAGGGCATCACGTTCTCCGGCATCGGCACGGAGGAGGGGACCTTCCAGTTCCTGCCGTGGTTCTGGGGCTCCGGCGCCGAGCTGACCGACCTCGACTCGCCCGCCGCGGTCGACGCCGTCTCGCTCTGGAGCGACTGGCTGCAGAAGGGCTACGCGCCCAACTCCGTGATCGGCAACACGCAGACCACGAGCTGGCAGGAGTTCGAGACCGGCGAGTACGCGTTCGGCGAGAACGGCACCTGGCAGCTGGCCAACGCGAAGGCCTCGGGCATCGACTACGGCGTCCTGACCATCCCGTCGAAGGACGGCGGAGCGGCCCCCGCACCGACCGGAGGCGAGTTCCTCACCCTCCCGGTGCAGTCGGACACGGCGCGCTACGAGACCTCGAAGCAGATCGCCGAGTGCCTGACCTCGACGAGCAGCCTGGTCACGACCGACAACACGCTCTCGTACATCGCGCCGACGGCCGAGGCGCAGCAGGAGCAGGTCGCCGGCAACGCCGACCTCGAGCCGTGGGTCTCCGCCGTGCAGGCCGCGAAGGGCCGCACCTCGGACGATCTCGGCACGAAGTACCCGAAGATCTCGGAGCAGCTGTGGGGCGCGGTGCAGACCGTGCTCAGCGGCTCGCAGTCTCCCGAGGACGCCCTGAAGGCCGCCCAGTCGGCCGCCGAATCCGCCACGAAGTAGGACGACCGGGGGCTCCCGCTCCCCGAACGAGGTCCTTCCGGCCGGTGCTCCGCGCACCGGCCGGGGGGACGGGAGAGACCATGACCACTGCCACCGAGACCGCCCGCCTTCTGCGGCGCGGCACCGAGCCGCCGGCCCCGCCCGCCCCGGCCGCCGAGAGCCGTCGGCGCCGCTGGCGCCCCGAGGGCGGCCGCCTGGTCGCGTGGGCGTTCCTCGCCCCGCTCGTCGCCTACCTGCTCGTCTTCTACGCGTTCCCGCTCTACCGCAACCTCGAGCTGAGCCTGAAGGACTACACGGTCCGCTCGTTCGTGCAGGGGAACGCACCCTTCGTCTGGTTCGACAACTACGTCCAGGTGTTCCAGGACGCGACCTTCGGCCCGGCGCTGCTGCACACGGCGGTCTTCACCGGCGTCTCGCTCCTCTTCCAGTTCACGCTGGGGCTGGCGCTCGCCGTGTTCTTCTACCGCCGCTTCCCGCTGGCGAGCACGCTCCGGGCGCTGTTCCTGGTGCCGTGGCTCCTGCCGCTGATCGTCTCGGCGTCGACCTGGTCGTGGATGCTCAACAGCGACTCCGGCATCGTGAACGCGTTCCTGGAGTCGTTCGGGATCGGCCAGATCAACTGGCTCACCTCGCCGACCACCTCGCTGATCGCGGTCCTGATCGCGAACATCTGGATCGGCATCCCGTTCAACCTGGTGATCCTCTACTCCGGCCTGCAGAACATCTCGCAGGACCTCTACGAGGCGGCCTCGCTCGACGGCGCGACCGGCGCCCAGCAGTTCTGGCGGATCACGCTGCCGCTGCTGCGGCCGGTATCGGCGATCACGATCCTGCTCGGCCTCGTCTACACGCTGAAGGTGTTCGACATCATCTGGATCATGACGAAGGGCGGCCCCGCCGACTCCTCGACCACGCTCGCCACCTGGACGTACCAGCTCGGCTTCGGCTCGATGCTGCCCGACTTCGGACCGGCCGCGGCCGTCGGCAACCTGCTGATCATCCTGGCCCTCGTCTTCGGCCTCGTGTACATCCGCGTCCAGCGGAAGCAGGCCGACTCGTGACCGCGCGCCGCCCCTGGTACCTGACGGTGGTCGGGATCGCCCTCACGGCGGTCATGCTGTTCCCCGTCTACTGGATGATCAACGTCTCCCTCACTCCGACCGGCTCGATGCGGAAGGATCCGCCGGACTGGTTCCCGTTCGCGCCCACGTTCACCGGCTACCAGGCGGTGCTGAGCGAGCAGCTGCCCTACCTGGGCACCAGCCTCGTCGTCGGCCTCGGCACGGTGCTGCTGACCGTGGCGATCGCCGCTCCCGCCGCCTACTCGCTGGCGAAGCTGCGGCCCCGCGGCGGGCAGGCCCTCTCGTTCGTGCTGCTGATCGCGCAGATGATCCCGGCGATCATCATGGCGATGGGCTTCTACGCCATCTACCTCAACCTGGGGCTGCTCAACTCGATCCCGGGCCTGATCGTGGCCGACTCCACCATCGCGGTGCCGTTCGGCGTGCTGATCTTCACGGCCTTCATGTCGGGGATCCCCGACGAGCTCACCCAGGCTGCCCGGATGGACGGAGCGAGCGCCTGGCGCACCTTCACCTCGGTGATCATGCCGATCAGCCGCAACTCCGTCGTCACCGTCTCGCTGTTCGCGTTCCTCTGGGCCTGGTCGGACTTCATCTTCGCCTCGACGCTCGACAGCGGCGGGAAGCTCCAGCCGATCACCCTCGGCATCTACAAGTACATCGGCAACAACAACCAGGAGTGGAACTCGATCATGGCGACCGCCGTGGTCGCCTCGCTCCCGGCCGCCGTCCTCCTCGTCGTCGCCCAGCGGTACGTCTCGGCGGGAGTCACCGCCGGCGCCGTCAAGGACTGACCCGTCCCTCCAAGGAGACACCGTGACCCTCACCGCCCCCACCGCCACCGCCCTCGGCGGCCCGGTCGCCCCCTCGCGGAGCGTGCTCCGGCCGCTCCGCCAGGACGAGATCCGCCTCACCGGCGGCTTCTGGAAGCACTACCAGGACCTCAACTCCTCCGCCGTCATCGAGCACTGCCGCTCGTGGATCGAGCGCGTCGGCTGGGCCGGCAACTTCGACCGCGCGGCCGACGGCTCGATCTCGTCCGACGAGGGCGGCGACGCGCACGCGGGCATCGAGTTCGTCGACTCGGAGGTCTACAAGCTCCTCGAGGCCATGGCCTGGGAGCTCGGCCGGAGCGACGACGCCGGGCTGCAGGAGCGGTACGACGACCTCGTCGCGCGGGTCGCCTCCGCCCAGGACCCGGACGGGTACCTGCACACGAGCTTCGGCCGGCCCGGCCAGCGCGCGCGCTACTCCGACCTGGAGTGGGGCCACGAGCTGTACAGCTTCGGGCACCTGATCCAGGCCGCCGTGGCGCGGCTCCGCACCGGGCACGACGACCTCCTGCCGCAGGTCGCCCGGCGCCTCGCCGACCACGTGCACCGCGAGTTCGGGCCCGAGGGGAGGGTCGCCGTGTGCGGCCACCCCGAGATCGAGCCGGCGCTCGCCGAGCTGGCGCGGGCGACGGGGGAGGAGCGCTACCTCGAGCTGGCCCGCCTGTTCGTGGAGCGGCGCGGGACGGGGACGCTGAAGCCGATCGCGTTCGGCGCCGAGTACTTCCAGGACGACGTGCCCGTGCGCGACGCGGAGGTGCTGCGCGGCCATGCGGTGCGGGCCCTCTACCTCGCCTCCGGGGCTCTCGATGTCGCGGTCGAGACCGGCGACGCCGAGCTGGAGGAGGCGGTCCGCCGCCAGTGGGAGGCGACCGTCGAGCGGCGCACCTACGTCACGGGCGGGATGGGCTCGCACCACCAGGACGAGGCGTTCGGCGCCGACTACGAGCTGCCGCCGGATCGCGCCTATGCCGAGACCTGCGCGGCGATCGGCTCCACGATGCTCAGCTGGCGGCTCCTGCTCGGCTCGAACGAGCACCGCTACGCGGACCTGATGGAGCGGACGCTGCTGAACGCGGTGCTCCCCGCCACCCGCGAGGACGGCCGCGCCTTCTTCTACACGAACACGCTGCAGCAGCGCGTCGACGGAGTGGCGCCGGACGAGTCGCGCGAGACCGACCGCGCGCAGTCCAGCCTCCGCGCGCCGTGGTTCTGGGTCTCGTGCTGCCCGACCAACACCGCCCGCACCCTCGCGAGCGTCGAGCTCGGCTTCGCGACCGCCACCGACGACGGGGTGCAGCTCCACCAGTACGGCGCGTACGAGGTGCGCACCGGAGGCGTCGCGCTGCGCGTCGAGACGGAGTACCCGGCCGACGGCGAGATCGTCGTGCGGATCCTCGAGGACGCGGAGTTCGCGCTGACGCTGCGGGTGCCGCCGTTCGCGCGGGGCTCGGCGCTGCTCGACGGCGAGCCGGTCTCGACGCCGACCGTCACCGTCCGCCGGGCGTTCTCCGCCGGCGACACCGTGCGGCTCTCGCTGCCGATGTCGGCCCGCTTCGTCGCCCCGCACCCCCGGATCGACGCGGTGCGCGGCCAAGTCGCCCTCGAGCGCGGGCCGTTCGTGCTGGCGATCGAGTCGCTCGACCTGCCCGAGGGCCTGGACACCGAGCACATCGCGGTCGACGCCTCGGTGCCGCCCGTCGTGACGGCGGAGGGAGCGCGCGTGTCCCTCGTGGCGCGCGAGGCGGCTCCCGGCTGGCCCTACGGTTCCGTACCTGTGGAGGAGGGGCGCCGCTTCGAGGCGGAGTTCCGGCCGTACCACCGCTGGGCGAACCGCGGGCCGTCGACGATGCGGATCTGGACGCCGACGGCCTGACCCAGCGGCGCTCGCGAGAACGCAGAAGTCGTCGCACTCGAGTGTGAGTGCGACGACTCCTGCGTAGTGGCTGCCGTTGCGGCGCCGTGCGCTCAGATCCAGCCGCGCTCGCGGGCCTCGATCACCGCGCGCTGGCGGGTGTCGACGTCGAGCTTGCGGAGGATCGACGAGACGTGGTTGCGGACGGTGCCGGAGGAGAGGTGCAGAGCCGCGCCGATCTCGCCGATCGTCTCGCCGCGGGAGCCGGCGCTGAGCACGTCGAGCTCGCGGTCGGTCAGCGGGCTGCGCGTGCTCGCCAGGGCGTCGGCGGCGATCTCCGGGTCGACGTAGCGGCGTCCGCTCGCGACCTGGCGGATCACCTCGGCGACGTCCTCGACCCGGCGCGACTTCGGCAGGAAGCCGCTGACGCCCGCTCCGAGCGCTCGCCGCAGGACCCCCGGCCGCGCGTGCCGGGTGACGACCACGACCCGCGTCGCCGAGACCCGGCGCAGCCGCTCCGCCGCCTCGATCCCGTCGAGCCCGGGCATCTCGACGTCGAACAGGCACACGTCGGGCTGCAGGCGCAGCGCCTCCGCGACCGCCTGCTCGCCGTCGCGGCACTCGCCCACGATCTCGAGGTCCTCCTCGAGGCGGAGGAGCGCGGCCAGCGCCGTGCGGATCATGTCCTCGTCGTCGGCGATCAGCACCCGGATCACGAGTCGCTCCCCACCGGCAGGCGCGCGTCCAGCTCGAAGGAGCGGCGGACCGCCCCGGCGCGCAGCGTCCCGCCCGCGCGCTCGACCCGCTCCGCCATGCCGAGGACGCCCGAGCCGGTCCCGTCCGCCTCCTCCGCGTCCGGTGCCAGGTCGTTCACCGCCTCGAACCGCCACTCGTCCTGCTCCCGCGCGAGCCGCAGCCGCGCGCTGGAGCCGCCGCCGTGCTTGAGGATGTTCGTCGTCGTCTCGCGGACCACCGGCCCGAGCGTCTCGGCCGGCGCGTGGGCCGCCGCCGGGTCGACCTCGAGCTCGACGCGGAGCCCGGCCGAGCGGAGCAGGTCGGCGGCGTTGGCCAGCTCGTCGACGAGCGGGACGCTGCGGAAGCGCGTCGCCAGCTCGCGGGTGCCGGTGCGGGCGCCGTCGACCGAGCGCTGGGCGGCGCGCAGCTGCTCGAGAGCGGCCTCCGGGTCGCTGCCGAGGAGGCGCTCCGCGAGCTCGAGCTGCAGCGCGATCACCTGGAGGTGGTGGCCCTGGAGGTCGTGCACGTCGCCGGCGAGCAGCAGGCGCTCCTGGGCGGCGGCGAGCCGGCCCTCGGCGGCGCGCGCCCGGTCGAGCTCGCGGACGATGTCCCACCACCACAGCGCGCTGACGACCGTCAGGGGCAGCAGCGTCGCGAACAGCAGGAGGGTCGAGAGCGCGGCCGACGCGTCCGGCGCCGCGCGCGTCTGCTCGAGCACCGCCGCGACCGCGAGGACGATCGTGCAGAGCACCATCACCCGGAGCCGCACCCCGCTCTGCCAGGGCAGCACGGCGACCAGGGTCGCGGCGAGCGAGAGCCCGAGCGCGAGGCTCCCGGCGGCCGTGCCGGTGAGCGCCGCGGCCGCCACTCCGAGGCAGAAGACCAGGGTCGGCACAGCCCGGAGGCGCACCGGGCCCTCGCGGTCGGCGCGCCGGTACGCGAGCGCGGTCGGCGAGAACACCGCGACCCAGGCGGCCGCGCCCAGGAAGTAGGCGCCCTTCCGCCACTCCTCGGCCTCGGCGCTCAGCACCGCCACGGACCAGACGGCCAGGACGATCACCACGAAGGAGGCGGCCGACGCGAGGGTGTACCACCAGGTCACGGCGACGCCGCGGCCCGCGCGCACGGGCGGATCCGCCTCGGTCGAGTTCACCATGCGGCCCAGGCTACGACCATGACACTTGTCACCCCTCGGGCCGTCGATCCTCCCGGGACGCGGTGACCCGGCGGCACTGCCGCGGCGCTCCCGGACACGGTCGGATGGAGGAGTCCCGAGAGCCGGGGCCCCGCATCGGAAGGCACGACCATGACGATCATCAGCGACGCGATCCTCGGATTCCAGGACCTGATCGGCCGCGTTCCGGAACTCGTACAGCCCCTCGTCGTCGCGGCGGCCGGGGCCGTCCCCTTCATCGAGGGCGAGGGGGCGGCGTCGATCGGCATCATCGGCGGCATCCACCCGGTGGTCGCCGGGCTCGCCGGGGCGATCGGCAACTTCGTCTGCGTGGCGCTGCTCGTGCTGCTGGGCACCGGCGTCCGCTCGGCGATCACGGGCCGCTCGGAGGCGAAGCGGACGACTCCGCGGCGCGAGAAGTTCCAGCGGGCCTTCACCCGCTACGGCGTCCCGGGCGTGAGCCTGCTGGGGCCGCTGCTGCTCCCGACGCACTTCACCGCGGTGATGCTGGCGGGCGCCGGAGTCGGCCGCGGGCGGATCCTGCTCTGGCAGGGCGTCGCGATCGCACTGTGGACGACGGTGCTCACGGTGATCGTCGGGCTCGCGGTCTCGGGCGCGACGCAGGCGGGCTGAGCGGGCCGGACTCGGTCCTGAGGCGTGCGACCCCGGTGGCGCAGAGGCGTTCGCGCCACCGGTCAGTGCCGGATGCGCCGTCCCGGTCCGCCGTCCGGATCCGCCGGGCCGGCGGACTGCAGGTGGGTGTGCAGGCGGATGAGGGTGTCGCGCAGCCGGGTCTTGACGGTGCCGAGCGGGATCGACAGCTCCTCCGCGATCTCGGAGTGGCTGTACCCGCGGACGTAGGCGAGGTAGAGGACGTCGTGGTGGATGGCGGCGAGCTGCCGGATCGCGCCGGCCGCGGGCGCCAGGGCCAGCCGGACGTCCGAGCGCTCCCACTCGTGATCGCGCGGCCGGTCGAGGACCGTGTACTGCAGCTCCCGGCGCCGCGCCGACCGGTCCGCCCGGGCGCGGTCCACGGCACGGCGGTGCGCGACCTGGGCTAGGAAGGCGAGGACGGGACGGCCCGGGTCGAGCGAGCGCGCGGTGCGCCAGAGCTCGAGGTAGACCTCCTGCGCGACCTCCTCGGCGGCGGCGCGGTCGTCGAGCACCGCGTCCGCGACGGAGACGACTCTGCTCGCAGTGAGCGAGTAGAGCTGCCGGAAGGCGATCCGGTCGCCCGCGCAGACCCGCAGCAGCAGGGCCGCCGACCGCGCAGGGCCGTCCCCGGGCTCACGCCGCTTGCCCGTCATCGTCGACACAGGGCTCAGCCTGGCACCGCGGACGCGCTCCTCCCGGGGTCGTTCCCTGAGAGGTGGCCCCCGTTAGAGGCTCACTTTCACAGGAGTCCGCCGATGCGCGCCGCACGCCCGCCGATGCGCGGCCCCGGTCGCGCACGGGGCCCGTGCGGCGGCGTCGACGGACTGGGCCGCCCGCCCGTCAGGCGGCGACGCGCGCGTTCGACTGCGCGAGGAGCGCGACCGAGCGCAGGCGCGCCTCCGTCTGCAGCGACGCGTGGGCGACGATGACCTCGTCGGCGTCGGCGGAGCGGGCGAAGTCGGCGGTGTAGTCGGCCACCTGGTCGCCGGTGCCGACACCGGTGTAGGTGGTCATGCTCGCGACGTGGGCGCCGATCGGGGCGCTGAGCAGGGCGTCGAGCTCCTCGTCGTCGAAGGTCTGGCCGACGGGGATCTGCCCGCTCTGGCGCAGCAGCATCATCAGGCGGGCGCGCTTCATCTGCGCGAACTGCTCCTGTGCGTCCTCCTCGGTGTCGGCGGCGATGGCGTTCATCCCGGTGATCACGTAGGGCGCGTCGAGCTGCTCGGAGGGGCGGAAGCCGCGGCGGTACTCCGCGACGGCCTGGTGCAGCGCGTCCGGAGCGAAGTGCGAGGCGAACGCGTACGGCAGGCCCAGCGCGGCCGCGAGCTGCGCGCCGAAGAGCGAGGAGCCGAGGATGTAGAGGGGGACGCGGGTGCCGGCACCGGGCGTCGCGCTCACTCCGGGGATGCGGGACTCGCCGGCGAGGAACGCCTGCAGCTCCAGCACGTCCTGCGGGAAGCGCTCGGAGGAGTCGGGGTCGCGGCGGAGCGCGCGGAAGGTCGCCTGGTCGCTGCCGGGGGCGCGGCCGAGTCCGAGGTCGATCCGGCCCGGGTGCAGCGTCTCGAGGGTGCCGAACTGCTCGGCGATGGTGAGCGGGGAGTGGTTCGGCAGCATGACGCCGCCGGAGCCGAGGCGGATCGTGGAGGTCTGCGAGGCGACGTGCGCGATGAGCACCGAGGTCGCGCTGGAGGCGATGCTCGCCATGTTGTGGTGCTCGGCGTACCAGACGCGGCGGTAGCCGTTCCGCTCGGCCTCCTGGGCCAGGGCGACGGAAGCGGCGAAGCTGTCGCGAGCGGTCTCACCGGGGGCGATGGGGGCGAGGTCGAGGATGGAGAGGGGAACGCTCATGGTGAGGGCAACGCCCGCGACGGCTCCGGTGTTCCCGTCGCGGGCGCCTTCCTCACGCCTCGGGGATGTCGCGGCCGTACGCCTCCAGCGTCACGGCCTCGGGCTCCGGTCCGCCGCGCACGCCGGCCTCGAGGGCGTCGATCCGGGCGAGCTCCGAGCCGGAGAGCGCGAAGTCGAACACGTCGATGTTCTCGGCGATGCGCTCGGGGCGGGTCGACTTGGGGATGACCTGGCGGCCCTCCTGGAGGTGCCAGCGCAGCATCACCTGCGCGGCCGTCTTCCCGTACTTGGCGCCGAGCTCGAGGAGCACCGGGTCGTCGAAGCTGCGGCGCGGGGAGTCGCGGTAGGCGGTGATGCCGCCGATCGGCGACCAGGCCTGGGTGAGGATGTCGTTCTCGCAGCCGAAGCGCTCGACCCGCCGCTGCTGGAAGTACGGGTGCACCTCGAGCTGGTTCACCGCGGGGACGACGTCGGTCTCGGCGAGCAGGCGGGTGAGGTGCTCGACCATGAAGTTGCTCACGCCGATCGCCCGCACCCTCCCGTCGGCGAGCAGCCGCTCGAGCGCCCGGTAGGCGTCGAGGGTGCGGTCGAAGGCCTCGGGCAGGGCCTGGTGCAGGATCAGCAGGTCGATCCGCTCGACGCCGAGCTTGCCCGCGCTCTTGTCGAAGGCGTGCAGCGTCTCGTCGTAGCCGTAGTCGCTGATCCACACCTTCGTCTCGAGGAAGACGTCGTCGCGGCCGGCGATCGCCTCGCCCACCTCGCGCTCGTTGCCGTAGGCCGCCGCCGTGTCGATGTGCCGGTACCCCGCGTCGAGCGCGGCGGCGACGGCGGCGCGGGTCTCGTCGGGCGGAGTCTGGAAGACGCCGAGTCCGAGGGCGGGGATCTCGACACCGTTGTGGAGAGTGAACGTGTTCATGAGCCCACGCTACGTCCGCAGACGCCGAGTCGCCCGAGAAGCCGCGCGCGACTCCTCAGGCGACCCCGTCGCTCCGGCCCTGTTCAGCCGTCGATCGGCAGCAGGATCCCCTTCACCGTCTCGTCCGTGGCGAGGAACTCCTGCACGGCCGGGTCCTGGAAGGCCTGGACGAGCTTCTTCACGTTCTCGGTGTCGCGGTACTTCGAGCCGATGGTGAGCTGCCCGGCGAAGTCGTCGGGGGCCTGCGGGGCGAAGATCTGCTGCTCGATCGGGATGCCGGCGGCGAGGTAGTACTCGGTGTAGCCGACGGCCGCGTCGAGGTCCGGCAGCGCGCGCGACTGGGCGGCGAAGTCGAGCAGCGTGAACTGCAGGTTCTTCGGGTTCTCGGCGATGTCGTCCTGGGTCGCGGTGCCCGGCTCCGTGCCCGGCTTCAGCTTGATCAGGCCGGCGTTCTGCAGCAGCCAGAGGCCCTGCGCCTCGTTGGCGGGGTCGGAGTAGAGCGAGACCGTGCCGCCGTCGGGGATCTGGGAGACGTCGGAGTACTTGTCGCTCCAGAGCCCGAAGCCCCAGCGGAAGACGGGGGTGGCCGCCTCCTCCTCGAAGTCGGGGTTGGCCTCGAGCACCTGTCCCAGCCAGAGCTTGTGCTGGTAGACCGTGGCCGCGACCTCGCCCTCGCTCACCGCGCGGTTGATGGTGTTGCTGTCCGAGAGCCCCTTGAAGGCGACGGTGATGCCGTAGCGCGGCGCCACCTCCTTCGCGACGAAGTCGACCAGGGCCTGCTCGGAGGCGTTGCCCTCGGCGGTCGCGACGTAGAGCGTCGCTCCCTCCTGCTCGTTGGCCGAGACGGCGGGGGAGAGGAGCGGGACGGCGATCGCGGAGGCGACGCCGACGACGACGACGGCCGCTCCGGCGATCCAGGGCCAGCGGCGCTTCTTCGTGAGATCGAATCCGAGGTCGTCGGGAGTGGACATGGCGGTGCCTTTCGAAGAGGGGGTGCGCGGGCGCCCCTACAGCACGCCCGCGCACCCCCTCTTCGAAAGGCACCGCCATGTACACTCCCGACGACATCGGATTCGACCTCACGAAGAAGCGCCGC